>JALRLM010000026.1 GCA_023254435.1 Hydrocarboniphaga sp. | reverse complement strand
TCGGCCACGAACAGCAGCTTGGGCTCGATCTGCGAAAAGCGCTCGATCACCGTCTTGACGCCGAACTCCGGCGCCGCCGACGACCACACGGCGCCGATCGCCACGGTCGCCATCATCGCGATCGCCGTTTCGGGCACGTTGGGCATGTAGGAGACGATGCGATCGCCGGGCCTGATGCCCATCTTGCGCAGCTGCGTGGCGAGGATACGCACTTGCGCGCCCAGCTCGCCCCAGCTCATCTGTGCGAGCTCGCGCGTCTCCGACAGGTGATGAAAGACCGTGCCCTGGCCGTCACCCTCGTGGCGCAGCAGATGCTCGGCGTAGTTGACGAGACTGCCGTCGAACCAGCGCGCGCCCGGCATGATCTTGCGATCGATCACGCTCTTGTAGGGCGTCGACGAGCGCACGTCGAAGTAGCTCCAGATCGACGACCAGAATCCTTCGGTATCGCTGACCGACCAGCGCTGCAACTCGTTGTAGTCGGCAAAGTCCAGGCCGCGCTCACGCTTGAGCCAGCCCATGTACTGCGCCACGTTCGAAGCGGCGACATAGTCGGGCCGCGGAGTCCAGAGCCGCTCGCCTTCGCGAACGCCGCCGCTTTCAACCGTTGCATTCATTCGGAATTCCCCTTTCTCAACGTAGGGCGTAGACGTCGTCATGCGCGCACCGCGTCCGTATACCGGCCTCGCCGAGGCCGATGAACTGCCGCGCAGATGTCAGCCAGCCCGCCGATGTCGATGAGTCCGCAGGCCGGGACTTTGGCAACGGTGCAGGCGCCACTTCGCGACCCAGGCCCGAAACGGGGACAACACGATACGACTGCGGGATTGCGGCACACTGTTGATGTAACAGGCCCGTCGCGGCTCTGGGCATGACTGCTCTCCTTTAGTCTGCTTGCACGGTGATGCCGGAGCGCGACGTGGGCGCACCGTCTGGTTGAAGGCAGGTTACTCAGCAGCCGGGAGCGCTTCGCTACCCTGTCGGGTAGTTTTGGCGACGGCATCGACGCTCACGGCGTCGCCAGCACGAACGCCCAGTCCAGGCGCACTCGGGCCTGACTGCCGAAAGCACCCAGCACCATGGCGTTACCGTCTAGGGCAGCACTGATTAAGCGGCTGCGCTTTGCATCTCGCACGAGGGCGGTGCTCGGAACTGATCTTCTGGCGGCCCATGATTCACATCGCAATCCGTTGACGCAGGGAGCACACGGCGCTCCTCTTGGACGGCCGGCGCAGTCAATCGCGCGGCGAGTCGTTTTATCGAATCGAGAAAGAATCCGTCGCGCGGTGCAAGCGCAGCGGCCAGCGTCGGCCGCGAAGGCCCGTGGGCGTGCCTGGCCCTGAGATCGTTCGTTCCCACTGACTCCTCCGCACACCCTCCATCGAGGGCTTATGGGCCTGCATCCGGCCGGCGAACCGACTCAGGCGAGCTTTAGTTGTGGAGGCATTACACGTTTGCGAGGTTTTGCCCGCGCCACCCGCCCGGGCAGTTGTGGGTGCCCCCGCGGAGGCGGGCCCGGTCGCCGGATCACGAAAATCGCTAGATACGGCGCCCGCCGCAGCCGGCATCATCGCGCCCGCGAAACCTGCCGTACCGGTTCGCGAGCCGCTGCACCCCATACCGAAACCTGATTCAAGCGAGGAGATGTCGATGCGCCGAGCCCCCCTGCGCGAGCGGACCCTGGTCCGTACCGCGAGCCTGTTGGCGACCGCCAGCCTGCTGCATGCCGCCGGCGCTCACGCGCAGCAGACCGACGCGACCGGGGACGACGAGGTACAGCTCGAAACCGTGGTGGTGACCGCCACGCGCCTGGCCTCGCCCAGCTACGACACGCCGGCCTCCATCGACAGTGTCTCGGGCGGCGAGCTGTTTGGCGACCGCATGGGCGTGAACCTGTCCGAGGCGCTGTTCAACGTGCCCGGCCTGGTCGCCCGCGACCGCCAGAACTACGCGCAGGACACGCAGATTTCCATTCGCGGCTTCGGCACGCGCTCGGCCTTCGGCCTGCGCGGCGTGCGCCTGTACGTGGACGGCATCCCGGCCACCCAGCCCGACGGCCAGGGCCAGGTCTCGCACTTCAACCTCGCCACGGCCGAACGCGTGGAGATTCTGCGCGGACCGTTCTCGGCGCTGTACGGCAACTCGTCGGGCGGCGTGATCCAGCTGTTCACGAGCGACGGCACCGAGACGCCGAGCTTTTCGGCCAGCAGCTCGGTGGGCAGCTTCAACACCTCGCGCAGCAGCGTCGGCACCAGCGGCAGCGTCGGCCCGGCCGACTACACGCTGGGCTATACGCATTTCGAGACCGACGGCTATCGCGACCACAGCGAGGCCTCGCGCGACGGCGTCAACGGCAAGCTCAACTTCAAGGTCGGCGACGCCGGCAAGCTGACGCTGCTGCTGAACTGGTTCACCACCGAAGCCGACGATCCGCTGGGCCTGACCGAAGAACAGGTGCAGGCCGATCCGAGCCAGGCCACGCCGCAGGCGACGCAGTACGACACGCGCAAGAGCGTCGACCAGACCGTGGGCGGCGCCGTGTACACGCACAAGCTCAGCGACACGCAGAGCCTGACGCTGATGGGCTATTACGGTACGCGCGAGGTGGTGCAGTTCCTGGCCATTCCGCAGGCCCCGCAGAACAACCCCGGCCACGCCGGCGGCGTGATCGACCTGGCCACCGACTTCGGCGGCGCCGACGCGCGCTGGAGCTGGCAGAGCGAGCTGGCCGGACGCCCGGCCTCGCTGATCGTGGGCTTTGCCTGGGACACGCTGGCGCAGCAGCGCACGGGCTACGAGAACTACGTGGGCGGGACCTTCGGCGTGCGCGGCGACCTGCGCCGCAACGAGGACAACGACGTCAACAACTTCGACCAGTACCTGCAGGCCAGCTGGGACTTCACCGATCGCTGGACGGCGATGCTGGGCCTGCGCCACAGCCGCATCGAGTTCGAATCCGACGATCACTACATCGACGCCGACAATCCCACCGCCAACGGCGACGACAGCTACAGGACCGACTATTCGGCCACCACGCCGGTAGCCGGCCTGATGTTCCGCGCCAGCCCCAAGGCGCACTTCTACGCCAGCTACGGCAGCGGCTTCGAAACGCCGACGCTGGCCGAACTGGCCTATCGCATCGACGACGGATCGGGCTCCAACAACACGCTGCGCGACTCGCGCAGCCGCAACGCCGAAGTGGGCGTGAAGCTGCGCCCGACGAGCTGGCTGCGCTCCGAGATCGCCCTGTTCCAGACCAACACCGAAGACGAGCTGGCCGTGGCCAGCAACAGCGGCGGCCGCTCCACCTACACCAACATCGGCAAGACGCGCCGCCGCGGCATGGAGCTGAGCGCCGACGCGCGCATCAACCGCCTGCTCAGCGCGCAGCTGGCCTACACCTGGCTGGACGCCGAAGTGCGCCAGGACTACCTGACCTGCACCGGCACGCCCTGCACCACGCCGAGCACGGTCGTGGCCGCCGGCAACCGCATTCCCGGCATCGCCGAGAACGTGGTCTCCGCCCAGCTGCGCTTTGGCGCGGAGGCCGGCGTCTACGGCACGCTGGACGCGCGCCACGTCGGCAGCGTGGAAGTGAACGACACCAACGCCGCGACGCCGACCGATGCGTATGAAGTGGTGGACCTGTCGGCCGGCTGGCGCTGGAATTTCGAGCGCTGGACGCTGCGCACCTTCGCCCGCGTCGACAACCTGTTCGACGAAAACTACATCGGTTCGGTGATCGTCAACGACGGCAACAGCCGCTTCTACGAGCCCGCTCCGGACCGCAGCTACATGGGCGGCATCGCGATCGACTTCAAGAGTTGAGCTGATTACATTCAGGCGCTGAAAAAAAGGCCGCATCGCTTCCTGGCGATGCGGCCTTTTTGTTGGGCCGATTGCAACTCATCGAAGCTTGAGAGTACGAAGTGCCGGGCACAGTCATCGGGAAGCGCGACCAGGGCCCGTGGTCGCAGAGCGCAGATGGATTGCGGAGCGCGCATCCACCCCACACGACGGATCAGCCCGAATAGCGCTCCAGCCAGTGCGCGTACGGAGCCGGCAGCGTCCATGACGGCTTGGATACGCCGAGCTGCTTCGCGGCCGCGTAGGTCCAGTGCGGATCGGCCAGGTGAGAGCGGCCCACCATCACCAGATCCAGCGCGTGACCGGCCACGGCGGCCTCGGCCGCGTCGGGCGTGCCGAAGCCCCAGGCCGACGACACCGGCAACCCGGTTTCCTCGCGCACGCGCTGGGCGACGGGCGCGAGGAACGAGGGGCCCCAGGGAATCTGCACGTTCGGAATGGTGAAGCCGACGCTGACGCTGAGCATGTCCAGGCCCTCGCGCTTGAAGTGCTTCACCAGGTCGATCGACTCGGCCAGTGTCTGCTCGTCGCGGCCGTCGTATTCGATCACGCCGAACCGCGCGGTCAGCGGCAGATGCTCGGGCCACACCTTGCGCACGGCCGCCAGCGTTTCCAGCAGAAAGCGCCCACGGTTTACGGCACTGCCGCCGTAGAGGTCGTCGCGCTGGTTGGAGTGATGGGAGAAGAAGCTCTGGCCCAGATAGCCATGTGCGAAATGCAGCTCCAGCCACTGGAAGCCTGCGTCCAGGGCGCGCTTCGCAGCCGCGACGAAGTCGTTCCTGACCCGCTCGATGTCCGCGATGCTCATCGCCTTGGGCACGCGCGGCAGGCCCTGGCCGAATGCGATGGCCGAAGGCGCGAGCGTCTGCCAGTAGCGCGCGTCGTCCGGGGCGATGTGGTCGTCTCCATCCCAGGGGCGATTGGCGTTGGCCTTGCGCCCGGCGTGACCGAGCTGGATGCCGGGAACGGCTCCCGCAGCCTTGATCGCCGCGACGATGGGCTTGAGCGCCTCGGTCTGCTGGTCGTTCCACAAGCCGAGGCAGTTGGGGGTGATGCGGCCTTCGGGCGACACGCCGGTCGCCTCGACGATCACCAAGCCCGCGCCACCGCGCGCCAGGCCGGCGAGGTGCACGTGGTGCCAGTCGTTGGCCAGGCCATCGACGGCTTCGTACTGGCACATCGGCGGAATCGCGACGCGATTGCGCAGGGTGACGTCCTTCAGGGTAAACGGCTGGAACAGTGCAGACATGGCAATCCTTGTGTCGCGAATCAGGGGTTCGGGCAGGCGCCGGCCGCGCCATTAATTCGATATTAGTCGAACTATCGATCAAGTGCCATGCCGGTTACTATTTCGGCATGCGCCCCTACAAGCACCCCGACCCTTCGAGCTTCGCGCTGGAGCGGATTTTCCACGCGCTCAGCGACCCGGCGCGGCTCGAGATCGTGCGGCACCTCGCCGGCGTGGAGCAGGCCGCATGCGGCGAGCTGGAGTTCGGTCGACCGAAGTCCAGCATGTCGCATCACTTTCGCATCCTGCGCGAGGCCGGCCTGGTCCAGACCCATGCCGCAGGCACCACGCACCTCAATACCTTGCGCAAAAAAGAGCTCGATGCGCGCTTTCCAGGCCTGCTCGGCGCCATCCTGAAGCAGCCGCGCTGAAGCGGTCTCTGCGCTCGCCCGAAGCACGCCCGGGCGCGAGGCGCCGCGATCGGTCCTTCACCATCGCCGGCAGGGCGATCCATGAGGCGCCCGCGGGTACCGGCTTCGGGGTGGAGGCGTCGCAGGCAGGCCCGCGCGACTCCCGAACCGATCGAGCCGCAAGCCGATCATCTCCGCCGCTGTCGAAATCGCGCCGCCTCGTTCGACGTTCAACGAATGACACGCTCACGGCCATCCTCGCCACAACGGAGTAGCTCCATGTCCAAGTCCATCTTCATCAGCCTGCCGGTCACCGATCTCGCGACGTCGGTCGCGTTCTACGAGGCACTCGGCTTCGTGAACAACGCGCAGTTCACCGACGACACGGCGGCCTGCATGGTCTGGAGCGAGACCATCAACGTGATGCTGCTCACCCACGAGAAATGGAGCCTGTTCACCACACGTCCGATTCCGCCGCCCACGTCCAGCGAAGTGTCGCTGTCGCTGACCTGCGACAGTCGCGAAGCCGTCGATGCCATGAACGCGGCGGCGGCCACCCACGGCGGCACGGCCGACATCAATCCCGTGCAGGATCACGGCAGCATGTACGGCCGCGACATGGCAGATCCCGATGGCCACATCTGGGGCGCGATGTGGATGGACCTGTCATCCATGCCCACCGACGAGCAGCCGCAGTAAAGCGCCTCAGTCGAAACCGCGCAGGCTGGCGAATTCGTCGACGCTCGCGCGTTCGCTGCGCAGCTGGTTCACGGGCGCATCGGGGTCGGCATAGCCCAGGGCCATGCCGCAATAGACCATCTCGGCGGCGGCGAGGCCCAGGTGCTTGTGCAGGCGGCCGCGATAGACGCCCCAAGCTTCCTGCGGGCAGGTGGCCAGGCCGAGTTCGACGGCGGCCAGCATCACCGATTGCATGAACATGCCGATGTGCGCCCACTGCCCGTGGCCCATGCGCTTGTCGATGATGAAGAACAGGCCCACGGGCGCGTCGAAGAAGCGGTAGTTGGCGGCGAACTGGCGCAGCCGCCCTTCCTTGTCCTCGCGCGCGATGCCGAGCAGCGCATACATCTGCTCGCCCAGTTCGTAGCGGCGACTGCGATGCGGCTCCCACAAGGACGGCGGGTAGAGGGCATAGCCGCCGTCTTCGGGGCCGGCGCCGCTCCAGCTGCCATTGGCGGCCAGATCGCAGACCGCTTCGCGTTCTTTGCCGGCCACGGCGATGACGCGCCAGGGCTGCAGGTTGCCGCCCGAAGGCGACCAGCGCGCGGTGTCGAGCAGCTCGCGCACCAGCGCCTGCGGCACGGGGCGGTCGAGGTAGGCGCGCACCGAAATGCGCTGCTGCAAGGCCTGGGTGACGGGGGTCATGCTTCGGGCTCCTCGTTCTGGTGATGAGCCCGACCATAACGCAGCGGGGCGATGCCGACACGAGCCGGCACCGCCCCGGGATTTACAGCGCGCCGCTTTTAGAACGAGAGCTGGCCGCCGATGTGGAGCTGTCCATAGCTGTACTCGGCGTCGTAGTCGTCTTCGAAGGCGTAGCTCTGAATGCCACCGACCAGCGCGAACATCGGCGTGAAGCGGTAGCCCAGCGTGGCCTCCAGGCTGGCGCCGTTGGAATCTTGCAGCTTGATCAAGCTCAGCTCGACGTTCCACAGCCAGCTGCCGGCGCCCTGGTCACCGATGCCGCCGGTGAATGCCACGCCATCGTCGCCAATCTCGTCGTTGTCGACACTAATTTCAATGTCGACGTATTCGAGTGCGCCATAGACTCTAATCGAGCCGGCGTTGCCGCCGTAGCCCGCACCCAGACGTAACACATTGATGTCCAGGTCGGTGTCGTAGTCGTAGCCGGCGTATTCCAGTTTGTCGGCCGATCCCATGAGGTACTGCCCACGCAGAAAGACATTTTCGGTCGGCTTGAAAGCCGCACGAATATCGAAAGTGGTGACCTCATCGGCTTCGTAGTCGTAGTCATAATCAGGCTCAACCTTGAAGCTACCGCCGCCGATCGAGGCACGTACGTCGCCGCCCGCTGCCTGCGCCGAGAAAGCCATGCCCATCAGGCTCGCGCTCAGCGCGAGCGCCCATTTGCTCATCATGCGGTGCACCCCCAGGAAGTCGGTATTGAAATGCCTCAATGCACGGAGCGCTCTCGGGCACTCCGGCCGGATCGTGACCGGCGGGCGCGATTGTGAGGCCCGCGCGTGAAGGCGGCGAGACGTAAACAGGCCGCGACCGTGCTCCTGTCACAATCGCTGCGCCATCCAGCGCAACGCGCGACAATGAGCGCTACTCCCTTATGTCATGCCGATGATTTTCAACTTCGCCACCATCGCCGTCGTCGCGCTGATCGCTCTTGCACTCGGCGGCCTGCTGGGCTGGCTGCTGGCTCGCCTGGCCCAGGCACGGCTGTCGCAACAGCTGGCCATGCTCACCGACAGAGCCGCGCAGACCGACGCGGCCCGCAGCGAAGCCGACGCGCTGCGCCAGCGGATCGGCGAACTCGGCACCGCGCATGCGGGCCGCGAAGCGACGCTGAGCGAGCAGCTGCGCCAGGCCGAGCAACGCGCGCACAGCAGCGAGCAGCGCGTCCAGGCTTTAGACGAACAGCGCCTGAGCGCCCTCGAACGCGCACAGCAGGCCGATAGCCAGACGCGCATCGCCAGCAGCCGGCACGAAGCGCTCGATACGCAGCATGGCACCTTGCGCAGCCAGCATGAGCAACTGCAGCAGCAGCACGAGTCGCTGCGCGCGCACGAGCACAGGCTGCAAGGCGAACACGCCGCACTGCGCGCCAGCTTCGAGAACCTGCGAGAGCAGATGCAGCAGCAGAAGATCTGGTTCGAGGAGCAGACGCGCCATCTGCGCAGCGAGGCCGAGAGCCTGACCGGCAAGATCCTCGAGGAAAAAACCCAGCGCTTCACCGCGCTCAACGCCGAGCGACTGGGCGAGCTGCTCAATCCGCTGCGCGAGCAGCTCGGCGACTTCAAGCAGAAGGTGGAACAGGTCTATACCGACGAGGCCAAGGAGCGCAGCGCGCTCAAGGCGCAGGTGGAGCAGCTGCACTCGCTCAACAAGGCGCTGTCGGAGCGCACCGAGGATCTGACGCAGGCGCTGACCACCAACAGCAAGGTGCAGGGCGATTGGGGCGAAATGGTGCTCACACGCCTGTTCGAGGAATCGGGCCTCACGCGCGGCCGCGAATACGAACTGCAGGATCACATCGTAAGCGCCGCAGGCCATGGTCAGCGCCCCGATGCGGTCATCTACCTGCCCGAGCAGCGCCAGCTCGTCGTCGACTCCAAGGTTTCGCTGACCGCCTGGACCGACTACGCCGGCGCACGCGACGAGGTCGAACGCAGCGCGGCTCTGAAGCGCCACCTGGGCTCGGTGCGCTCGCATCTGCGCGATCTCGCCACGCGCGACTACACGCGCTCTCCCGACCTGCACACGGTCGACTTCGTGATCATGTTCGTGCCCATCGAAGCGGCCTTGCTCGAAGCCCTGCGCGGCGACGACAAGCTCTACGCCGATGCCTTCAAGGCCAAGGTGGTGCTGGTGTCGCCCACCACACTGTTCTCGGTCATCAAGATGGTCGAGAGCATGTGGTCAGTGCGCAAGCGCGAGCAGAACGCCGAGAAGATCGCCGAGGCCGGCGCCCGTCTCTACGACAAGCTGGCCGGCTTCGTCGGCAGTTTCGAGGACATCGAAAAATGCTTGAGCCGCGCGCAGGACGCCTTCACCAAGGCGCGCGGCCAGCTGTCTCAAGGGCGTGGCAACGCGCTACGCGTGGCCGAGGAGATGCGTGCGCTGGGCCTGCGCAGCAGCGGCAAGACCCGCATCGCCGAAATCGTCGCCGCCGATGACGACGGCCAGTCGCCGCCGCCCCTGAACGCCGCGCCCGCCAGCGACGACGACGCGCGCTAGAAAAGACGGCTCACCCTCGTCGCGGCCAAGATGACCGCGATACACAAGCAACGGAGCCGCACTGCACAGGGCTGCGTCACGATCGCCTGCGCCGGCAGCGGTGAGCAGAAAAAACATCGCGGAACGGGAAAGCGGGGGCTGACACCTTCGGAACAGGCGCCAGCTCCGCGCGCATGGTTTCACGCCCGGCATCGCCGGCCGCTTCCCCGCGCCACGATTCAGTGCGCTCGCGGCCTGATGAGGCCCACGAACAAACCCTCGACCTGGAACAGCTGCTCGCGCGGATCGAGACGGATCGGCGGATAGCTGTCCTGGTCCGGATTCTCCGACATCAGCACCACGATCTCACGCTCGCGTTGCAGGCGTTTGAGCGTCAGCGTCGGCTCGCCCGTGAGCGGGTCCTCGATGCGCACGGCCACGATCTGCCCGCGCGTGGCGTCGAAGGTGGCGTGCAGGCCCACGAGGTCGCCGTCGAAGATGTTGGCGCCAATCATCGACTCGCCCTGAACACGGCGAAAGTAGTCCGCGCGCGGCCGGAACATGTCGGGATCGATGGTCAGGAAGTCCTCGACGTTCTCGTCCGACAACACCGGCGAACCCGCAGCGATGCGGCCGACGATGGGCACCTGGTTGGCCGGCAGCGCCGATAACGGGCTGCGCAGCACGCGCAGGCCACGCGCCGTACCCTCGTTGAACTCGATGTAACCCTTGCGCGCGAGCGCCATCAGGTGGTCGCGTGCGGCCGTGCGGCCCTTGAAGCCGAAGGCCAGCGCCAGCTCGGCCTGCGTCGGCGGCCGGCCCTGGCTTTCGATGTGGCGCTGCAGAAATTCGAGGATCTGCGCCTGGCGGTCGGACAGCGGTTCCTTGAATGACATGGAGCTTGACTCCGGGTGGGAACTAACAATAGTGTCTAACAATGTTGTTAGTATCCATATCGAGCCGCCCGACTGCAACCCGCACCGCCATGAACATGCCCCGCCTGCCGTTCCGCCGCCCTTCCGCCCTCGCCTCGCTGCTGCTGTTGCTCGCCCTGCTCGCGCCGGCGTCCGGCGTGCAGGCGGCCGACGTCGCCGTCGCTTTCTCTCCGGGCGTGGGCGATCTGACGGCCGAGGCCCTGGTGCTGGAGAGCATCGGCGATGCCCGTTCGTCGATCAGCGTGGCGGCCTACAGCTTCACCTCGCGCTCGATCGCGCAGGCGCTCATCGAGGCGCACAAGCGAGGCGTAGATGTGCGCGTGGTGGCCGATCAGTCCAGCCGCACGATCCGCTACAACGGACCGCAGGCGCTGGCCAACGCCGGCATTGCCGTGCGCGTGAGCACGGCGTACGCCGTCATGCATGACAAGTTCATGGTGATCGACGGGGTGTCGATCCAGACCGGCAGCTTCAACTACACGCAGGCTGCGGCCGAGCGCAATGCCGAGAACGTGCTGTACATCCGCAACCACGCGCCGCTGGCGCAGGAGTTCCAGACCGAGTGGCTGCGGCTGTGGGATCGCGCCGACCCGCTGGTGGCACGTTACTGAAGCGGGATACCGCGCGTGCGATCCGGGCGCTGGCCCGGACCGACGCAATCAGCGCGAAGCGTGCTTCACTTCCTGGGCCAGCGGAATCCGGCGCGTGAATTCCTGCGTCGGGCAGCAGGGCGGGTCACCGGCCTGGGCATGCTTGCCGATCAGCGTAACGGCGTTGCCGTCGAAGCGCAGGCCCGCGAAGCGCGTGCCGTTGCTGTCGGCTACCTTCATCGCACGCGGCGACTGGGTGTCGCCGTCGGAGAAGATCGCCAGGTACTGCTGCCAGTCGTTGCCACCGGCCTGCAGGCCCTTGACCACGAACAGCATGGCCTGCGGAGCGCTGGCATTGGCCGATTGCAGGGCGCAGGCGGCGACGCGAGCGGATGAGTCCTCGGTGGCAGTGCGATGACCCGTGCGGGCGCGCTGGTCGTCGACGAACTGCTCGATCCAGTGACCGATGGCCGGCGCGCTGGCCTGATCGCAAAGCGCCTGCGTCCACAGCGTTTCGGTCTTGAGAGCGAGCAGGTTCTGCTTGAGATCACCCGTGTTGCCGACATCGAAGCCACCGCCGTAGCGCACGTCGTCGATGCGCCAGCTGGCGTTGTCGCGTATCAGCTCGAAGCGGTCCTGCCAGCAGATAGGCGCCGGCTTGTCGGCGGTGGAATAGGTGGCGTTGACGGTGACCACGGCGCGGTCGCCGACGATCTTCTCGGATTCGAGCGTGTATTCGGTAGCACCCTGCAGGGCACTGGAAAACAGGTCGCCTTCGGGCAGGCCCGTGGGCTGGCCCGGAAAGCGGCGCTGCACTTCGGTCTCGTAGCTCTGCGCCGACGCCAGCGCCTGGCGCAGCGGGGCCGACAGGAAGGCATCGTGTTCCGCGGCCGCGCTGCCCGTGGGCAGACCATCGGTCTTCTGCTTCAGGTGCATCTGCAGGAAGCGGCCCACGACCTGCTGCGGCTTGTCGCCGGCGGCCTGGGCATTACCGATACCACCGGCGCAAAGCAGCACGGCGAGGGCCGAAACCCGGCGTGCGCGACTCGAAAAAATGGTGTTCAACGGCATCCCCACGCATCCAGAACGATAGCCAGCCCCCTGCCGGCTTTTTGATCGTCGCAGTTCGACATTGCGGGATACCGCAATGGTCAAATTCTTACGACGCGTCCCAAACTCACCCTAGCATGCTCCTGACGAGCTGTTCAGGGGGTAAACACCGTAGGAGTGAGTTTTCCCATGGACGAATATGTATCGGCGCGTCGCCGGGGGGACTTGAGCGGGATTTACCTCGAAGCGGCCTTCAAGCAGTGAGTGGCCGCGTCAATGATCCGCGCCGGGGACGAACTGCCAGTACAGCGCGCTGACCATGGCGGCACCCAGAGCGGCGCTGCGGGCACCGTTCCAGCCGGTGTCGGGACGCGGATCGTTGGCGTTGTCCTTGAACGGCAGTTCCAGCGTCAGCGCCAGGCAGTGATAGTGATAACCGATGTACTTGGTACCGAGCTTGAGCACCTCCTCGCGGAAGTGATTGCTCGGGTAGCCGTGCTGGGTCTGGAAATCCGGGCTCGCGCGCAGGAAGCGCTGCAGGAAGGCCTTCTGCTCGACGGCCTGGGCCTCGTCGAAGGTCGGCAATCCGCCGCAGCCGTCCACGAAGACGTAGGGCAGCGCCTCGTCGCCATGCACGTCGAGGAAAAAATCGCAGCCGGTGTCGGCGATGGCCTGGCGCACGGCCAGCACCTCGGGGCTGCGCTCGGCGCTGGGCTCCATCCACTCGCGATTGAGGTTGGCGCCGGCGGCGTTGGTGCGCAGGTTGCCGAGCACCGAGCCGTCGGGATTCATGTTGGGCACCACGTGCAGCACGACGTGCTGCAGCAGCTTGCGGCCCATGGGATCGCCGGCGTGCTCGCCGACTTCCAGCAGGCGCTTGAGCAGGCCTTCGGCAAACCACTCGGCCATGGCCTCGCCCGGGTGCTGGCGCGCGATGATCCACAGATTGCGCTTGCCCTCGCCGGGTTCGCCGATGGTCAGGCAGTCCAGCGGGCGACCTTCGATGGAGCGGCCGACCTCGCTCAGCGACACCGCCGGGTGATGCTGCAGCATCGACACCAGGGCCTGGTGGCGTGACTCCGGATACGGCTCGAAGTAGGCGACGCTGAACACGTCGCTGGACGGAATCAGCTCGAAGCGCAGCTGCTGACCGTCGTAACGGGCCGGCACGCGATACCAGCGCTCGCCGTCCTCGCTGACCGCCACGTCGTAGTTGCGCCAGCCCTCGGGATAGGCGCATTCGCCGGCGTTCTCGAGCGTGAACGAGCAGGCCACGCCCTTGGCGCCCGACAGACGGAAGTGGAACCACTGCGCGAAATCCGATGCCGTGTCGGGACGCACGCGCAGGCGGATGTCGGACGGATCGTCCAGCGAGACGACGTCGATGGCACCGCTGTCGAAGCGGCTGCTGATCTGCAAACGGGACATGCGCAACTCCAGAAAAGACAACGCGCCTTGGCGGCGCGTGATGTGGTCAATTTTAGACCACGCCCGCATTCAGGTCCCATTCGAATCGCGAGGGGGGCCATAACGGACGATCGGGTATGGGAACCTCAGCCGCGCGACTCCAGCCGCATGGTCGCGCGCACCAGGCGCTGCTCGTCCTGCTCGATCTCGCGCAGGCTGTCGCGGATGCCGCGCAGGTGGTCCAGCGCCGCGCGCTGCGCCACCTCGGGCTGGCGCGACAGTACCGCCTGATAGAGCCGCGCGTGGTGATCGTCGATCTGCTGTCGATGCGGCGTGCGGTGGTAGAGGTTGGCGACGGCGGCGAACACCGAGCTCAGCAGCAGGTCGGTCAGCGAGCGCAGCGTGTGCACCAGCACGGGATTGTGCGAAGCCTCGCAGATGGACAGGTGAAAGGCATGGTCGAGCCGCGCGTGTTCGGCCGAGCCCAGCGTCACGCCCTGCGCATGGGCCGCGCGCAGTTCCTCGTAGCGCCGCGCCATCATCACGAAGTCGGCGTCGGTGCCACGGATCGCCGCCAGGCGCGCCGATTCGCCTTCCAGCAGCGCGCGGACCTCGAGCAGGTCGTAGAGCGTGCGCGGCTGGCTGGCGAACAGCTGCAGCAGCGGCGCATTGGCGGCATCGCCGACCAGCGCGGCGACGAAGCTGCCGCGCCCGTGTTCGGTCCGCACCAGGCCACGGCCGCGCACCAGCCGCAGGCCCTCGCGCAGGGCCGCGCGCGAGACGCCGAAGCGCTCGCAGAGCTGGCGCTCGGCCGGCAGCGCCTGCCCCGGCGCGAACACGCCATCGGCGATCAGGCGCTCGATCTCGGCGGCCACGTGGTCCGCCGCCGCCAGCGCGGTGGCGATCGTAGTTTGCGCGGCAGGAGCCTGGGTAGGGCTCATCGACTGGTCATACCAGATGGAACGAAGATCGTGGTTCTAGCCCGTTCCCACCTCCCAGGCAAGTACCGCCCGAGGTCGTAGCGTCCGAAAGCGATCGCCAACTGGTCTAACCAGTTTGCGATGTGCACGGGCGGCTGAAAGCATGGCGCACCCCGAGCCAGCGCTCGCCAGCCACGGTCGCCATGAACATCCTCTACGACGAAGCGCTCGACGGCCCGCTGCCGCCCGTCGACAAGCCGCGCCTGCTCACCGCGCTGCGCGCGTTGCTACCGGGCGTGAGCATCCTGCACACGGCCGAGGACCTGCGCCCCTACGAATGCGACGGCCTGTCGGCCTATCGCACGCTGCCGCTGGCCGTGGTGCTGCCCGAGACCGTGGAGCAGGTGCAGGCCCTGCTGCGCCATTGCCACGAACTGCGCGTGCCCGTGGTCGCGCGCGGCGCCGGCACGGGACTGTCGGGCGGCGCCCTGCCGCTCGAGAAGGGCATCCTGCTGTCGCTGGCGCGCTTCAGGCGCATTCTCGACATCGATCCCAAGGCCTGCGTGGCACGCGTGCAACCCGGCGTGCGCAACCTCGCCATCTCCGAGGCCGCCGCGCCGTTCGGTCTCTACTACGCGCCCGATCCCTCGTCGCAGATCGCCTGCTCCATCGGCGGCAACGTCGCCGAGAACGCCGGCGGCGTGCACTGCCTCAAGTACGGCCTGACCGTGCACAACGTGCTGCGCGTGGACATCGTGACCATGGACGGCGAACGCCTGACCCTGGGCAGCGATGCGCTCGACAGCCCGGGCCTGGACCTGCTGGCGCTGTTCGTCGGCTCGGAAGGCCTGCTCGGCATCGTCGTGGAAGTTACCGTGAAGCTGCTGCCCAAGCCCGAGGTGGCCAAGGTGCTCATGGCCAGTTTCGACGACGTGAAGAAGGCGGGCGCCGCCGTGGGCGAGATCCTGGCCGCCGGCATCGTGCCGGGCGGGCTCGAGATGATGGACAACCTGTCGATTCGCGCCGCCGAGGATTTCATCCACGCCGGCTATCCGGTCGACGCCGCCGCCATCCTGCTGTGCGAACTCGACGGCGTGGAATCCGACGTCGCCGCCGACTGCGAGCGCGTGCGCGAGGTGCTGCTCGCCGCCGGCGCCACCGAGCTCTCGCTCGCACGCGACGAAGACGAGCGCAAGCGCTTCTGGGCCGGCCGCAAGAACGCCTTTCCGGCCGTGGGCCGCATCTCGCCCGACTACTACTGCATGGACGGCACCATTCCCAAGCGCGCGCTGCCGTTCGTGCTCGAGCAGATCGGCGCACTGTCGCAGCAGTACGGCCTGCGCGTGGCCAACGTCTTCCATGCCGGCGACGGCAACATGCATCCCTTGATCCTGTTCGACGCCAACACACCCGGCGAGCTCGAACGCGCCGAAGACCTCGGCGGCAAGATCCTGGAACTGTGCGTGGAAGTCGGCGGCAGCATCACCGGCGAACACGGCGTGGGCCGCGAGAAGATCAACCAGATGTGCGCGCAGTTCGGCTCCGACGAACTGCAGCTGTTCCACGCCATCAAGCGCGCCTTCGATCCCGACGGCCTGCTCAACCCGGGCAAGAACATTCCTACGCTCGCACGCTGCGCCGAGTTCGGCCGCCTGCACGTGCATCACGGCGCGCTGCCGCATCCCGAGCTGGAGCGCTTCTGATGGACGCTGACCGTTCGCAGATGCTGCAGGATCGCGTGCGTGCCGCGCGCGCCGACGACACTCCGCTGGCGATTCGCGGCGGCAACAGCAAGCACTTCCTGGGACGCACCGTCGACGGCGTCGCGCTCGACACGCGCGAGCATCGCGGCATCGTCAGTTACGAGCCGTCGGAACTCGTGCTCACCGCGCGCGCCGGTACGCCACTGGCCGAGGTCGAAGCCGCGCTGACCAAGCGCGGCCAGATGCTGCCCAGCGAACCGCCGCATTTCGGCGCCGCGACATTCGGCGGCATGGTCGCGGCCGGGCTGTCGGGACCGCGTCGTCCGTGGTCGGGCTCGGTGCGCGATTTCGTGCTGGGCTGTCGCCTGATCGACGGCCAGGCGCGGCATCTGCGCCTGGGCGGCGAAGTGATGAAGAACGTCGCCGGCTACGACGTTTCGCGCCTGCTCACGGGCAGCTACGGCACGCTGGGCCTGATCACCGAAATCTCGATGAAGGTGCTGCCCGTGCCGCTGCACCGACGCACGCTGCGCATCGTCATCGATGCCGCCGAAGCGCTGCGCCGTCTCGCCGACTGGGCCAGCCAGCCTCTGCCGATCTCGGGCGCCTGCCACGACGGCAACGCACTGATGCTGCGCCTGGAAGGCGGCCACGGCTCGGTGGATGCCAGCAGTTCGCGCCTGGGCGGCGAGATCGTCGACGACGCATTCTGGACGCAGCTGCGCGAGCTGCAGCTGCCGTTCTTCGCCGGCGACGCGCCGCTGTGGCGCATCGCCCTGCCGATGACGCGCCAGCTGCCGGCACTGCCAGGCGAGGTGCTGATTGACTGGGCCGGCGCGCAGCTGTGGCTGCGCAGCGAAGACTCCGCCGCAGCCATACGCAACGCCGTGACCGAGCTCGGCGGCCACGCCGAATGCTGGCGCGGCGCGACGGCCGCCGACACGCCGTTTCATCCCCTGCCGCCGGCCCTGCTGGCGCTGCATCGCCGAATCAAGCAGCAGTTCGATCCGCAAGGCCTGTTCAATCCGGGCCGCCTCTACGCAGAACTCTGAGCGCAGACCTTACGATGCAGACCCGACTCGATTCCATCGCCTTGCAGCTGCCGCGCGCGGCCGAGGCCGAAAACATTCTGCGCAGCTGCGTGCATTGCGGCTTCTGCAACGCCACCTGCCCGACCTACCAGCTGCTCGGCGACGAGCTGGACGGTCCGCGCGGCCGCATCTACCTCATGAAGCAGATGTTCGAAGGCGCGCCGGTGACCCAGGCCACGCAGACGCACCTGGACCGCTGCCTGTCCTGCCGCAACTGCGAAACCACCTGCCCGTCGGGTGTGAAGTATCACGCGCTGCTCGACATCGGCCGCGACGAACTGGCGCGCCGCGTGCCGCGCAGCGCCGCGCAGAAGCTGCTGCGCAACGGCCTGCGCGCCCTGATGACACGGCCCGCGCTGTTCGCGCTGCTGCTGCGCATCGGCGGCTTGTTCCGACCGCTGCTGCCGGCACTGCTGCGCGACAAGATGCCGCTGCGTGCGCTGCCGGCCGGCAGGCGCCCCACGCATCAGCACGCGCGCAGCGTGCTGATGCTCGAAGGCTGCGTGCAGCCGGGCCTGTCGCCCAACACCAACGCGGCCACCGCGCGCGTGCTCGACAAGCTCGGCATCAGCGTCGTCCAGGCATCGGGTGTGCGCTGCTGCGGCGCCGTGGACTATCACCTCGACGCCCAGGACGACGGGCTCGATCACGCGCGCCGCAACATCGACGCCTGGTGGCCCGCGATCGAAGCTGGCGCCGAGGCCATCGTGCAGACCGCCAGCGGCTGCGGCGCCTTCGTCAAGGAGTACGGCCATCTGCTCGCGCAGGACACGCGCTACGCCGACAAGGCGCGCCGCGTCAGCGCGCTGGCGCTCGACCTGGTCGAAGTGCTGCGGCGCGAACCGCTGGAGCAGCTCAAGTGCGCCAACAACGCCGACGACAAGCTGGCCTTTCACTGCCCCTGCACGCTGCAGCATGCGCAGAAGCTCGGCGGCGCGGTGGAGAACGTGCTCAGGCGCCTGGGCTTTCCGCTCACCAGCGTGCCCGACGCGCATCTGTGCTGCGGCTCGGCCGGCACCTATTCCATCACCCAGCCCGCGCTGTCCAAGCAGTTGCGCGACAACAAGATCGCCGCGCTGCAAAGCGGCGATCCACGCCAGATCGTCACCGCCAACATCGGCTGCCAGGTACATCTCGCCGCAGCCGCCCAAGTCCCGGTCCGGCACTGGATCGAGATCGTCGATCAGGCCATGAAGGCCTGATCCTTCACACCAGGAGTCCGTCATGCCCGTTTTGATGTCCCGCCCCGTGCTCACGCTTGCCGACGTCGATCGCATCGCCGCCGCCGCGCGCGAGGAAGCCCTGCGCAACGACTGGAAAGTCTGCATCGTCGTGGTCGACGACGGCGGCCATGCGCTGTCGCTGCAGCGGCTCGACGGCGCGGCGC
>JALRLM010000479.1 GCA_023254435.1 Hydrocarboniphaga sp. | reverse complement strand
ACAGCTCGGTGTGGCCCTTCTGGCGGCCGAAGCCGCGCACTTCGGTCACCGTCATGCCCTGGACACCGATGTCGGAGAGCGCTTCGCGAACCGCGTCCAGCTTGAACGGCTTGATGATGGCGATGAGCATTTTCATGGCGTTTGCGTCCGACTCTGATGACGGGAAGGTTCGTTCAGTCTAGCCCTGCGCAGGCATCAGGAGAAGCCGGCGTTCCACTTGCCCGGCGCCAGACCGGGCCGGCGAGGCGCCTAAGGCCGCGGCGCGGATGCCGCCGGCCCCGGCAAGCCGTCGCGGGCCTGGGCCTTGAGCCGACCGAGCCGGGCATCCTTGCGCGCCCACAGCTCGTTGACCCAGGCCTGGAACTCGGCGCGGAAGCGCTCATCGCCGGCATAATCGCCGTGCAGCACGGAGGCCGGAATCGGCCGCACCTCGGCCTGCACGACCAGGGTCTGCTGGCGACCGCAGAGCCAGCTCCAGACGATGCTGCCCGAGGCCACCGGCCTGTAGGCGATGCTGACGTCGATGAGGCCGGCGAACTGCTCGCCCATGGCGTTGAGCGTGAACGACAGTCCCGCCGCCTTGGGCCGCAGCAGGTGCTGGTAGGGGGAGGCGTTCTGCGCCCGCTTGGCGTCGGTGAAGCGCGTGCCTTCGAGGAAGTTGACGATGGTCACGGGCTCGCGCCGGTAGCGCTCGCAGAAACGCCGCGTGCTGCGCAGATCGTCCTCGCGCAGCGCCGGATTGCGCGCCAGCGCCTCGCGCGAATGGCGACGCATGAACGGCATGTCCATGGCCCAGCAGGCGATGCCGATGATCGGCACCCAGATCAGCTGCTGCTTGAGGAAGAAGCGCGGGAACTGCATCTGCCGGCGAAAAGCGTCGGCGATGACCAGGATGTCGACCCAGGACTGGTGGTTGCCGATCAGCAGATAGCTGCGGCCGGGCTCGATGAGCCCGTCGATCTCGACCTGCCAGCGCACGTCCTGCATCAGGCGGTAGACCGCGCCATTGAGCCGCGTCCACAAGCCGGCCACGGCGACCAGGTAGCGCGTGGCCCAGCGCCGCAGCAGGGGCACGGGCACCACGGCCTTGACGACGATGCCCGGAATCAGCAGCACGAAAATGAACAGCAGCACGACCACCATCAGCCCGGCCGTCAGCACCCCGACGAGCGGGGCCGGCAACAGCATCGACAGCATCGATTTCTCCGCTAGACCCGATTCACGGGCCCCTGACCGGACCCGCTGGGTGCGCCATCGTTCCGACCGGCTTACCGATGGTAGGCCGGGCTCAGTTCCCGCACGGCCTCGATCATCACGCCGGCATGTTCCGGTGGCGTGTGCTGCAGGATGCCGTGACCCAGATTGAAGACATGGCCCGGCCCGGCGCCATAGCTCTCCAGTACCGCGGCGACCGCCGAACGGATGCGCTCGGGAGCGGCGAACAGCACGGTCGGGTCGAGGTTGCCCTGCAGCGCCACACGACCGCCGACGGCGGCGCGCGCGGTGGCCAGATCGGTGGTCCAGTCCACCCCCAGCGCATCACAGCCGGTGTCGGCCATCTGCGCCAGGTGCTGGCCCCCGTTTTTGGTGAATAGCACCACCGGCGTGTCCGGCGCCTGGGCCTTCAGCCGGGCGACGATGCGCGCCATCGGATCGAGCGAGTGGCGCCGGTAGGCGGCCGGCGGCAGCACGCCACCCCAGGTGTCGAAAACCATGACGGCGTCGGCACCGGCGGCGATCTGCGCCAGCAGGTACTGGCTCACCGATTCCACCAGCGTGGCCAGCAGGCGGTCGAGCAGTTCGGGCTCGCCGTAGGCCATCGCCTTGATCTTCGCGAATTCCTTGCTGCCGCTGCCCTCGACCATGTAGGTCGCCAGCGTCCACGGGCTGCCCGAAAAACCGATCAGCGGCAGGCGATCGCCCAGCGCACCACGAATGGTGCGTACCGCGTCCATGACGTAGCGCAGCTCGCCTTCGGGGTCGGGGACGCCGATGCGCGCCACGTCGGCCGCGCTGCGCACGGGATGGGCGAAGCGCGGGCCTTCGCCCTCGCCGAAGGACAGGCCCAGGCCCATCGCATCGGGAATGGTCAGGATGTCCGAGAACAGGATCGCCGCGTCGAGGCCGTAGCGATCGATGGGCTGCATCGTCACTTCGCAGCACAGCTCGGCGTTGCGGCACAGCTCCATGAAGCCGCCGGCCTTGGCGCGGCTGGCGCGGTACTCAGGCAGATAGCGCCCGGCCTGGCGCATCATCCACACCGGCGTGCGATCCACCGGCTGGCGGCGCAGGGCACGCAGAAAACGATCGTTGGCGAGGGTGCGGGCGACAGCGGCGGAAGGGGCGTTCATAGCGGTCTATTGTCGCTGAGTCGGCGTGCCGGCGCTGTGCGCATCGGGCGCGGCTGCGTGTTGCACGGGTGGCTGCACGTTGACGATCACGGGCGTGGAGTCGGCCGACATCGGCATGTAGCGCTGCTGCTCGACCACGGCGGTATCGGCGAAGCGCAGCCGATGCAAGCTGTAGGCCGCAAACGCCGCCAGCACCGCGCCGATGGACACATAGAGCCCGGCCGGCCCGATCAGGCTCATGACCGCTGACGCGCACAGCGGCCCCAGGCACTGGCCCACGCCGTAGCACAGCAGCAGGCTGGCGTTGGCCGCCACCGGATTGCGGCCCGCGGTGCGATCGTTGAGTCGCGCCAGGCAGGCCGGGTAGAGGCTCGACGCGGTCGCCGTGAACGCCATGCTGGCGACGAACAGCAAGGTCAGCGACAGCTGCCCCAGCGTCGCCGCCAGCAGCGACACGCCGGCCACGGCCACGGCGATGCCCAGGATCACGCGGCGACGGTCGACGCGATCCGACAAACGCCCGAGCGGATACTGCAGCGCCATCGACGCCACCACCGCGCAGGCCATGTAGCGCGCCACGGTGTCGAGGTCGTAGCCCAGCTGCTTCACCGAGATCGGCGACAGCTGATAGAACGCGGCCATCGCGAAGCCCGCCGCCAGCGCACCGAACACGCTCACGCGCGAGGCCTCGAACAGTTCGCGGAACGCCAGCCGGCCCGACGCCGGCAGCGGCGGCGCCGGGCGCGAGGTCAGGCACAGCGGCACCGAGGCCAGCACCAGCAGGCCGGCGGCGAGCATGAAGGCGCGCGCATCGCCGGTCGGAAACAGGCCGATGAACAACTGCCCGCCGGCGCCGGCCAGGTAGTAGTTGACCATGTACAGGCTCATGAGGCGGCCGCGTCGCTGCGGCGTGGCGTGGGCGTTGATCCAGCTCTCGAGCACGATCAGCAGCAGCGCGCCGCAGAAGCCCGAGATAGCGCGTAGCGCCGCCCACAGCACATCGTTGAACACCAGCCCATGCAGCAGCGCCGCGCAGCAGATCATCGCGGCAAAGGCGGCGAACACGCGGATATGGCCCACGCGGCCGATCAGCCGAGGCCCCATCAGCGAGCCCAGCATGAAGCCGAAGGAATAGAACATCAGCACCAGGCCGATGCGGGCGGAGCCCAGCCCCTCGGCCGACAGGGAGAGCGATAGCTGCGTGCCCAGCAGCATCTGCCCGGCCACGAACAGGGCCGCGGCGGCAAACACCGAAATGGCGGAAAGGACGAGTTTCAGCATGAGCAGTGGTGTGACAAAAGCACCACAACTGTTGCGTTGTTAGTTAGAAAGCCAAGGCAAGCCTCTATTGTTCCATCAACGACAAGATCTCGCTTGTTCAAAAAATGTAGTTGAAGATGTTTTATTTAATTAAATATCTCATTCATGGAGGTATCCACCCGTTTAAGATAGTGATTAAAAATCATCTATTACGTCTTTAGCATCTTAAATATCTCTGTCTCAGAGGAGATTTTTTATTTAATTTATTTGCTTTATTAAATTTTAAATCTCAATAGCGAATGTTTTAATTAATTAAATAAAATTCAACCAAAGCACTAAATATCACTTAATTTGTGATTTTTAATTTATTTTTATTGTTTTGATTAACTTATAATCGCTCTATCTGTCGGCAAGCCGAGCCACCGTGCGTCACGCATAATCCGTTCAACGTTCCCGCCGGTCGTCGCCATGCCTTTCGCACAGCTCGAAGCCGCTTCGGTCCAGTTGTCGCTCGCCGCCGCAGGCCTGTTCTTTCTGACCGGACTGCTGACCGGCGTCTGGAAGTACGCGCACATGGCGGCCAGCCCGCAGGCGCAGACGCCGACCTACGTCGACATCGCGCATCGCGCCGCGCTGTTCTACAGCTTCGCCGCGCTGCTGATCGCCGCCTTCGCCGCGCTGTCGGCCTGGCCCGAGACGATCAACTTCTGGGCCGCGACGGCGCCTCTGGCCTTCTTTGCACTGGCCATCGGCGCCTATGTGCTGCACGGCCTGCTCGGCGATACCGACAACCAGTTCCGCCGTCCGCATCGTGTCGGCCCGATGCCGCTACCGCGCCACGCGCTGCTGCTGTTCATGGTGGCGCTGAGCCTGGCCGAGATCGGCGGATTCCTGGTGCTGTTCGCCGGCCTGCTGCGGCGCTTCGGCTGGATCTGAACAAAAAAGCCCCGCATCGAGCGGGGCTTTTTTGTTCGCGGCTCCGGTGAGCCTCGATCCCTACAGCAGGTCGACCTCGAAGCCCACGATCACATTGGCGCCCGGCAAGGGCGCCTGATCCTTGATGAACGAGGTGCTGCGACGGGCTTCTTCGTCGAGCAGGTTGCGGCCGCGCAGGTAGATCTGGGTGTGCGTCGTGGTCATCGGCAGCGTCCAGGCCAGATCGGCGTTGAGCAGCGTGTAGCCGTCGGTGGCGGACTCGAGCGTGGCGATGCGGTCCTGGCGGGCGACGCGGATCAGGTCCAGCCCACCCGACCATGGCCCGCGGTCGGCGGTCAGGCCCAGGCCGAAACGGGCCGGCGTCATGCGCGGCAGATCGGCGCCGCCGCTGAGTTCGCCGTAGGCGGCGTCGCCGAACAGCCGGCCCTGCACGTTCACCGGCCCCTGCAGCAGGGCGTAGCCGACCTCCGCCTCGACGCCGTAGAAATGCGCGTCGGCGTGGCGATAGTTGACCAGCAGCAGTTCGCCATCGGGATCGAAGTTGCCATCCTCGTCGACATGGTCGGCGATGCCATCGGACGCGGCCGTGCCACTGCCGTCGGCGTTGAGCCCCTGGTCGGTCTCCTGCTCGAAGATGTAGCCGTCGATGTGCTCGTAGTAGACGTTGGCGCGCCACTGCAGGCGGCCGGCGTGCTTGTCGAGGCCGATCTCGAAATTGTCGGCCGTCTCCATGCCCAGATCGTCGTCGCCGCGCTCGAAGGTGGACGTGGCGCCGTGCGGGCCGAAGGAATACAGCTCCTCGGTCACCGGCGCGCGCTGCGAGCGCGTGGCATAGGCCTTCAGGTGATAGTCGCCGCCCAGGTTCACCGTGGTGCCGGCCGAGAACGACAGCGGCGTGAAGTCGCGCGAGGCCTGCGCATCCGGGTCGCTCCGCGTGCGGTCGACGCGCGCGCCGAGTTCCAGCTTGCCCCAGCCCAGTGCGCGTTCCTCCACCGCGAACAGACCCAGGTCGCTGGAGAGGGTCGGCGGAACGAACGACTCCTCGCCCACGGCCGAAAAATCGCGATAGCCGTACTGCAATCCGAGTACGCCGCGCCAGCCGGCCAGCGGCTCGTGCACGGCTTCGAGCCGCGTATCGCTCTGGCGGTTGGTGAAGCGCGTACCGGGCTCGCCGGGCGCCTCGAACTCCACATGCTGGTAGTCGTTGTAGCCCGAACGCAGGCGTAGCGAAGCAATGCCCGGCAACGGCGCGATGAGCTTGCCTTCGACATCCCAACGGCTCTGGCTCATGTCGATGAAGGCCGTGTCCTCCACCGGCAGGCCGTATTGCGCCACCACGCGGCTGAAGCTGGCGGCCAGCGAGCCGCCGTCCCAGAACTGCGCCGCCGACAGCGAGCCCGAGTCCTTGCGGATATCGCTGTTGGCGAGCCGGCCGTGGCTGCCGCTGCCGTCGGCGCCGGCATCGCCCGGAATCTCGTAGTCGCCGGCACGGCGACCCGCGAGGTCGGCGTGCAGCTGCGTATTGCCGAAGCCGTAGCCGACGTCGGCCGAGCCGAAGCGCTCGTCGCCGTTGCTGCCGTAGCCCGAGCCGAAGCTGCCCGACAGGCCCGGCGTGACCTGGTCGGGGAGGCGGCCGTCGACGACGTTGATGACACCGGCCGACGCGGCCGATCCATAGATCAGCGTGGCCGGGCCCTTGAGCACCTCGATCTGTTCGGCGTGGGCCGGATCGATGGTGACGTCGTGGTCGGTGGACACGTCCGAGGCATCCATCGAGCCGATGCCGTTGGCCAGCACCAGTACGCGTGGGCCACCCTGGCCGCGGATCACCGGACGCCCCGCGCCGCGTCCGAAATCGGTGGTGGAAACACCGAGCTGCCGCTCCAGGGTTTCGCCGATGGACGCACCACGATCGCGATCGAGTTGCGCGCCGCTCAGCACTTCGACGGGCTGGGTCAGCTCGTCGATGCCGCGGGCGAGCGGATCGGCGGTGACGACGATTTCGGGCAGCGCCGCGGTGCCGTCGTCACCCGCGGTGGCAGACGGCGCCTCGTCGGCATGCACATAGGCGGAGGGAAGAACGAAGGCGAGCGACAGCGCGCTCGCAATGGTGGAGCGACGAAACGGAAGCGACATGGGAAAACAATCCTCGCAAGAGCAGCCCGCGCGATCACCCGTTTCGATGGCGGGTGAAGACTTCGCGACGGCCGCGAATCAACGACGCCGAGCGACGATTCCGCTATCGCGAAATCGTCGGATCAGCCATGGGAGATCAAACGGCGAGGGGAGAAACGGGCGGCCCGCGAGCGCGCGGACGCGCATCGAAGGCATGCGGAACGACGGTCGCGACGATGGCCTGCGGCGCTTCGTGGCCGAACCAGTGCGCGATCGCAGGCGAAGCCGGCAGCGGCGCACCCGAGTCAATCTCGGCATCGAGCACGCAGATGGAACAGCTCTTTTCCGCCGATAGCGCCGGATGCTCGATGGCATGCGCAACCGCCAGCCACTGCGTGGATAGCAGGGCCAGCAACAGCAGCCAGGGATGGAGACGGCGAAAACGCATGGCGCAGTATGACGCGCGAATGACGACCGGACGATGACCGCTTCGACAGCGCCTGCACGTCTTGGTTGCATGCGCTGCACACCGAGCGAGCGCCGCTGATGCCGGCCGTACAGACCGGCCACACTTGCAAGTAACGGCAAGTTGCCGTGACACTTTGCGGCCGCAATCCCCTCGACGCGACATCGACTACATCGGTACGCGATGCGTCTGACCCCCGCCCGCAAGCTGTTCATCGCCCTGGCCCTGTTGCTCGGCCAGTGGCTGCTTGCGGCTCACACTTTCGAACATCCCGCGCTGGCAGCCGATCAGGACTGCCATATCTGCTCGGTGGCACAGGCGCTGGGATCGGCGCCGCCACCGGCGGCGCCGCTGCTGCTCGTCGCCGGCGTCCACGAAGCGCCGCAGGTTTTGCCGCAAGCGGCGCCCGCGCTCGTCAGCGTCGCGCATTACCGCATTCGCGGTCCTCCCGCCCTCACGGCCTGATCCTTCGCTGATCCCGGCACGTCGTCGCGACCGTTCGCGCGCGCTGCCGCCGTGAACGCTGCGCCGATTCCGGCGTCGCTCGTTTGTCTTTCGAGGACCGTATCCATGATGTCGTCCGTTACGCACCGCGCACTGGCGCGGGCGGCGGGTCTGTGCGCGCCCGTCGCGCACCACGCTACGTCGCAAGCTGCAAACCTGTTTTCCACTTCCCGCCAGGCCCGTCGCGGCGGCGCTCCGGCCTGGTTCCGCCTGACACCGCTCGCACTGGCCCTGTCATGGCCGCTGCCTGCGATCGCGCAGGAGACCACAGCCGATACCGCCGAAGCGCGCGAAAGCGCCGACGAGCGCAGAACCGCAGGCAACGGCGCCATCGCCGAATTGCCCACCATCACCGTCGAGGCCAGCCCCTTCGGCCGCGATGCCGAAACCCTCGTGCAGCCCGTCGACGTCATCAGCGGCGAAGAACTGGAGCGCCTGCGCGGCGGCACCATCGGCGACATGCTCGGCAACCGGCCTGGCGTGTCCAATGCCAGCTTCGGGCCCGGCGTGGGACGGCCGGTGATCCGCGGCCAGGGCGGGCCGCGCGTGCAGATTCTCGACAACGGCATCGGCAGCATGGATGCCTCGTCGATCAGCGCCGATCATGCGGTATCGGTCGACCCGCTCAACGCGCAGCAGGTCGAAATCATCAAGGGCCCGGCGACGCTGATCTACGGCGGCTCGGCCTCGGCCGGCCTCGTCAACGTCGTCGACGATCGCCTGCCCGACGAGGTCACGCCGGGCCTGGCCGCATCGGGCAATTTCTCCTACGGCAGCAATGCCGACGAGAAGAACCGTTCGGCGCGACTGCGCTACGGCAGCGGACCCTGGCAGTTCGGCACGCAGTACGCGCTGCGCACGGCCGGTGATTTTTCGGTACCGGGCTACGCCGTGCGCCAGCACGAGGAGAGCGAGCACGCCGACGAAGAAGAGCACGATCACGAAGAGGACGCCGGCAGCTTCAACCGGCTCGACAACAGCAGCCTTCGCACCGAAAGCCTTGGCGCGTCGACGGCTTTCGTCGGCAGTCGCGGCATGCTCGGCGCGGCGGTGACGCGCTTCGAAACCAACTACGGCGTTCCGGGCCATGCACACGAGCATGAGCACGAAGAAGAGGCGCACGAGGAGGAAGAGGAAGAAGCCGGCCACAGCGAAGAAGGCGTGCGCATCGACCTGGAGCAGACCCGCGTCGACCTGCGCGGCAAGCTCTACGAGCCGCTGCGCGGATTCGAGGAGCTGGAGACGCGCGTCGGCGTCAACGACTATCGCCACCGCGAGATCGAAGCCAGCGGCGCCATCGGCACGCAGTTCGACGTCACCGAAGTGGAGGCTCGCGTACAGCTGGCGCATCACCCGCTCGGCGCCTGGAAGGGCGTGACCGGCGTTCAGGTCCGCGATCGCGACTTTGAGGCCGTGGGCGCGGAGGCTTTCGTGCCGCCGACGCAGACGCGCGGCGCCGGCCTGTTCGTGGTGGAAGAACGCGAGTTCGGCGAACGCCATCGCCTGGAACTCGGTGCGCGTGTCGATCGGCTCGAGCATCAGGTCGATGCGGCCGGCTCCGCGGCGCCGATGCCGCCCGCCGATCGCGATTTCACCACCTACAGCCTGTCGGCCGGCAGTTCGTTCGCGCTCGGCGAGCACCTGCACCTGCGACTCAACGCGCAGCGTGCACAGCGCGCACCGTCGACCGAGGAGCTGTACGCCTTCGGCCCGCATCTGGCGACCTCGTCGTACGAGCGCGGCGACCTGCAGCTCGATCCCGAAATCGCCAACAACCTCGAGCTTTCCATCGGTCGCGACAGCGGGCGCTTCACCTGGGAAGCCAGCACCTACTACAACCGCATCGACGATTTCATCTACCTGCAGTCGGTGGATCAGGGTCTGTCGGCCGACGGCAGCGGCACGGCGGACAGCGACGGCGTCGCCGACACCGTGGACGAGAGCGGACAGTTCGATGCCGAAGGCGAAATGCTGCTGGTGGATCATCGCCAGCGCGACGCGCAGTTCTACGGCGCCGAACTCAGCGCCGGCTACAAGCTGATCCGCAGCGGACCGCTGAAGCTCGATCTGCGCGCCTTCGGCGATACCGTGCGCGGCGAGTTCGTGGGCGGTGGCAATCTGCCGCGCATGACACCATCGCGCTTCGGCGTCGGCGCCAATGCGCGCATCGCCGCGTTGTCGGGCGATGTCTCGTATCAGCGCACACTGCGGCAGGAGCACACGGCCGAGCTCGAAACCGATACGCCGGGCTACGACCTGCTGTCGGCCGATCTGGGCTACGCGCTGCAATGGGGCCGGACGCGTGCCACGTTCTACGTGCGCGGACGCAATCTGCTCGACGAAAAGATCCGGCTGGCGACCTCGTTCCTCAAGGACGTGGCGCCGCTGCCGGGCCGCTCGATCTTCACGGGCCTGCGCATCGACTTCGCACCGCCTGTGTAAGGCCCGGCGCGACAGCGCCTGCACCGATCCCGCTTTTATCTATGGAGCCACGACGCGCCGGATGCCGGCTGCGCGGCCCTCACTCGAATTGGAGATTTCCCATGTCCCGCCATCTTTTTTCGCTGTCCCTCCTGAGCCTGGCGCTGGCCTTGTCGGCCTGCAACGACAAGGACACGCTGCCGCCCGAAGACGATCATGATCACGACCACGTCGAAACCTCGGGACGCCTCGTCGTCGGCCAGGCGTCACCGGCGTCGGCGCATGTCTTGAATCTGGACGACACCAGCACGCTAGGCAGCTTCACGCTCGACTACGCGCCCAGCGCGATCTACGCCAGCCCCGATCGTCGCTACGCCGTGCTGCTGCAGCGAACCAACGACCAGACGCAGTTCATCGACGGCGGCCTGTGGCAGGAAGATCACGGCGATCATCTGCACGATTACGCCGAAGATCCGCTGCTGCTCGCGCTCAAGCTGCAGGGCGCGCGGCCCACGCATTACGAGCTGCACGACGAACTCGCCGCACTGTTCTTCGACGGCAACGCGGCCAGCGCGCAGAACGCGAGCGTGACCACGTTCTCGGATGCCAGCCTCGGCAACGGCGGTGTCGAAGCCACGCTGGCCCTGCCCATCGCCATGCATGGCACGGCCGAACCGCGCGGCGATTTTCTGCTGACGACGCACCGCGAATCGGGCACTGAAAGCACGCTGCCGGTCGCGGTCGACCTGTATCGCCGCAACGCGGCCGGTTACGACTTCGTGCAGCGATTCACCGAGCCTTGCCCGGGGCTGCATGGCAGCTACTCGAATCACGACTACAGCCTGTTCGGCTGCACCGATGGCGTGCTCGCGGTAGCGCAGAGCGGCGACAGCTTCAGCGCCGGCAAGATCGCCAATGCCGCCGGCATGGCGGCCGGAGCGCGCATCGGCACCGTGGTCGGCCATCACGATCTGGAGGGCTTCGGCGGTTTTGCCGGCCACGATCTCTACGCGATCGATCCGGCCGCCGCCACGATGACGCGTGTCGACTGGGCCGCCGGCGCCGCGGTGACCAAGATCGCGCATGCCATGGACGCGCACGGCGAGCACTTTCTGATCCTGGACAGCGCCGGCATGCTGCACGTGCTCGATCCCGCCAACGGCTGGGCCACGCTCGGCTCACTGCCGGTGATCACGACGCTGGTCGAAGGCCAGGCGCCGACGATCGCGGTGAGCCATGCGCAGGATGTGGCCTTCGTCACCGATCCGGCCAGCAGCAGCATCGCCGTGATCGACCTCGCCACGCGGACGCTGGGAGAGCGCATCGACCTGGGCTTCGCGCCCACGGGCGCGGTGTGGCTGGGCCTGCCGGGCGAAGAAGAACACGCGCACTAGAAGTTCGCCGCCGGGCGGGATGCACGCGCCAGCCGCGTGCATCCCGCCCGCTTTCGACGTCCCGAAGCCCGGGTTGCGGAAAGCGAACGCCTAGGCGGCGAGCACGACGACCGCACGACCCTGTCTGCGCAGGGCGACGAGCTGCACGATCACCCCGATCACGAGCAGGACGAACAATCCGCCCTGGGCGCCGACCAGCAGCGGCGACTTCACGTCGGTAACGAAGGGATGTCCGTCGGGCACTCGTCGCAGCGTTTCACTCACCGCGGGCACCATCAGCAGGAACACGCTCAGGCTCAGCGAAATCGTCTCGACGTAGAGGGCGGCCCGGCCGAGCCTGGTCAGCCGTCCGACGCCGTAGCCGATGAGCAGGAACAGCAAGGTCACGGAGGCGATGACGACGCCGGCCGCCTGCCGGGTGACCAGAAAGACCGTCGTCGCACCGACCAGCATCGAGAGCAGATAGGCCAGTCCGGGTCCCGAACGCGGCACGATCCTGCCGTGGCGGGCCAGCATGTAGAGCGCCAGCGGAATGGCGGGCAGGCTCCCGAGCGTATGAATCCAGCCGAGGGGCGAAATACCGAACATGGCCATCTCCTGTTATCGGAATTGAAGCAAAGTGAGCGGAAAAACTACCTATCAATTGGTAGGCTATCGAAGCAAATGGTAGGCATTCGGGCGACGCGGCCTACGGGCGGAGGATCAGGCGCGCGAGCAGCTGCTGGGTGATCAGGCCGAACATCCGGGGATCGCCATAAGCGCGGGCCGACAGCATGGCGCCATGAATGGTGGCCATGAAGCTTTCAGCCTCCGCCGCCGCCGTGCCGTGCAGGCGAATG
>JALRLM010000446.1 GCA_023254435.1 Hydrocarboniphaga sp. | reverse complement strand
CCCTGGAGCCGCGACATGATGTCGGAAGCGGCCCAGCTGCAAGTCGGGATGTACTGACCCCATTCGCTGACCCATCCACGACGGAGCCGCGCCCGATGTCCGACACGACCACCCGCGGCATCCGCATCGTCGTCAAGCCGCAGTTCGTGCCCGAGCAATCGCAACCCGATCGCGGGCATTTCTTCTTCGCCTACCACATCAGCATCCACAACGACGGCGAGGTCAGCGCCCAGTTGCTGTCGCGGCACTGGGTCATCACCGACGGCGAAGGCCGCACCGAGGAAGTCCGCGGCGCCGGCGTGGTGGGTCAGCAGCCCATGCTCAAGCCCGGCGAGCACTTCGAGTACACCAGCGCCTGTCCGCTGACCACGCCCGTGGGCACCATGCACGGCAGCTTCCACATGGTGCCGGCCGCCGGCGAGCCTTTCGAGGCCGCGATCGCGCCGTTCCGGCTCGCGGTGCCGCGCATCCTCAACTGAAGCCCCCGCATCGGCCGGCTGCGGCCGCAGCCCGGTAAACTGCGCGCATGGACGATTTCTCCGCTGTCGCGCAACTGGTCGGCTCGCTCAACGACGCGCAAAAAGACGCCGTGACCGCGCCGCCCGAGCACCGTCTGGTGCTGGCCGGCGCCGGCTCGGGCAAGACACGCGTGCTCGTGCACCGCATCGCCTGGCTCATTTCGGTCGAGAACGTCTCGCCGCTGTCGATCCTCGCGGTCACGTTCACCAACAAGGCCGCCAACGAAATGCGCGGCCGCATCGAGCAGTTGCTGACCATGCCGGTGCGCCAGCTCTGGGTGGGGACGTTCCACGGCATCGCGCACCGCATGCTGCGCCTGCACTGGAAGGAGGCAAAGCTGCGCCAGGACTTCGCCATCCTCGACGCCGACGATCAGCAGCGCCTGGTCAAGCGCCTGATCAAGCAGCTCGACCTGCCCGAGGACCAGTGGCCGCACAAGATGGTCACCAACTGGATCAACTCGCAGAAAGAAGAAGGCCGCCGGCCCGATCACTTCGACGACCTGGGCGACTTCACGCAGCGCGCGCTGGTGCGCGTCTACGCGGCCTATCAGCAAAGCTGCGAATCGCAGGGCCTGGTCGATTTCGCCGAGCTGCTGCTGCGCGCCTACGAGCTGTGCCGCGACAGCGCCGACATCCAGGCGCACTACCGCCGCAAGTTCCGCCACATCCTCGTCGACGAATTCCAGGACACCAATACGCTGCAGTACCTCTGGCTCAAGCTGCTCGTGGGCAACGCCGGCGTGCTGTTCGCGGTCGGTGACGACGACCAGTCGGTCTACGGCTGGCGCGGCGCCAAGGTGGAGAACATGCTGCGGCTGGAGCGCGATTTTCGCGGCTGCGAAGTGGTGCGCCTGGAACAGAACTACCGCTCCACCGGCACCATCCTGAAGGCCGCCAACGGCCTCATCGAACGTAACAACGGCCGCCTCGGCAAGAACCTGTGGACCGACGGAGCCGACGGCGCGCCGATCCAGCTGTATGCCGCCTTCAACGAATACGACGAGGCCGAGTTCGTGGTCAATCGCATTCGCGATTATCTCAACGGCCCGCATCGCCACAGCGACATGGCGATCCTGTATCGCAGCAACGCGCAGTCGCGCGTGCTCGAAGAAATGCTGATCCGCGCGCGTCTGCCGTATCGCATCTACGGCGGCCTGCGCTTCTTCGAGCGCATGGAGGTCAAGGACGCGCTGGCCTGGCTGCGCCTGATGCGCAATCGCGACGACGACGTCAGCTTCGAGCGCGCACTGTCCACACCCTCGCACGGCGTCGGCGCCACCAGCCTCGAAAAGCTGCGCGTCGCCGCACGTGAATCGGCCAGCTCGCTATGGACCACCGCGCGCCGCGATGCGGCGATGCTGGGCCGCACGGCCGGCGCGCTCAACAAGTTTCTCGACAAGGTCGATGCCATCGCGGCGCAAGTGCAGGATCTGGCGCTGGGCAAGCTCATCGACGTGGTCGTCGCCAACAGCGGCCTGCGCGAGCATTACCAGAAGGAAAAAGGCGAGCAGGCCGAAGGCCGCCTCGAGAACCTCGACGAAATCGTGTCCGCCGCGCGCGGCTTCGAGCGCCCGGCCAACGAGCAGGAAGAAGGCATCGACCCGCTGTCGGCCTTCCTCGCCCACGCCGCGCTCGAAGCCGGCGAAGGCCAGGCCGCGGCCGGCGAGGATTCGGTGCAGCTCATGACGCTGCATGCGGCCAAGGGCCTGGAGTTTCCGATCGTGTTCATCGTCGGGCTCGAGAACGGCGTGTTCCCGTCGATGCGCGCCGTCGAGGAAGGCAATCTCGAAGAAGAGCGCCGGCTCTGCTACGTCGGCATCACGCGCGCGCGCCAGCAGCTGTATCTGTCGTACGCGGAGATCCGCCGCATCCACGGCGTCGAACAGATCGGCATGCCCTCGCAATTTCTCAAGGAGATTCCGCCCGAATGCGTCATGGAGACGCGGCCGCGCGCCGGCATGCTGCGTCCGCCAAGCTTCGGCGGGGCGCGCGAGGAAGCCCGCTTCGGCGGCGGCTACGGCAGCAGCGGCGGCTACGGCAACCGCTACGGCGGAGGCTCCAGCCCGTCGGGCTATTCGGCGCCACGTCGCAGCGCCGCGCTGGCCACGCCGGCCTACGGCGGCTTCAAGCTCGGCCAGCGCGTGACGCACGACAAGTTCGGCGAAGGCACCATCCTGTCGTTCGAGGGCGAGGGCGAACGCGCGCAGGTAGAGATCCGTTTCCGCAGCGCCGGGGTCAAGCGCCTCGTGCTCGGCATGGCCAAGCTGCAGGCACTCTGAAGCCCCCGATCCCGTGAGCGACCAGGCGCTGCTGGCGATCGTGGTCACGGTCGCACTGATCGTCGGGCCACTGATGACGCTGCGCGCGCTGTCGCGCCGCGCCGCCGCGCAGACACCCGCGCGTGACGAAGCATGGCTCGCCGGACTCGACACGCGCCTGCCGCAAGCGCTGCCCGTACTCCGGCATCTGCCCGAAGCACTGCGGCAGCGTCACGCGCAGCGCGTGCGCGAGTTTCTGCTCGACAAGCGCTTCATCGGTTGCGATGGGCTCGAAGTCGACGACGACATGCGCCTGACCGTCGCCGCCTGGGCCTGCCTGCTGGTGCTGCAACCCGATGCCAGCCTGTTTCCCGCTGTGCGCTCGGTGCTGCTGTATCCGGGCGCCTTCCTGGTGCCGGTCGACGAGCCCG
>JALRLM010000436.1 GCA_023254435.1 Hydrocarboniphaga sp. | reverse complement strand
GAAGACGAAGTCGCGCACGAACTCTTCGCGCAAGTCGTCGATGAAGATTTCCTTCACGCCGAGCGCTTCCGCCTTCGGGCGCACGTGATCGAGTTCTTCGCCCTGGCCGATGTCGGCGGTGAAGGTCACGACCTCGCAGCCATAGGTGTCCTGCAGCCACTTGAGGATGACGGAGGTGTCCAGGCCGCCCGAATAGGCGAGCGCGACTTTGCGGGGTTTGCTCATGACAGAACCGGTGAAGAACGAGGGATGGCGGCCCAGCCGCCAAAGGGGGCGCGGATTATATCGCCGTGCGATGACGGGGCCAGGGTCCGGCAAGGCCAAACGGGTCTGCCTGTTAAACTGCCGGTCGATTTCGCCGCCCGGCCCGCTCGTGAAACGCCTGCTCACCACCCTCGTCGCGATCACCACTGTCGCGCTGTCCTCCTGCTCGGGAGAAAAAGTCGCCGTGCGCCCGCCCCAGCTGACCATGGACCAGATTGCCGAAAGCTACGTCAGACAGGTGCTGGCGATCGGCGAGCACGACCCCGATTTCGTCGACGCCTACTACGGCCCGGCCGAGTGGCGCGAGCAGGCCAAGACCGCCAAGCGCTCGCTGCTGGACGTGCGCAACGTGCTGGCCCGGCTCTATGCCGATGTGGATTCCGCGCCGGCCGACCCGTCGGTGCCGCCCGAACTCTGGGAACTGCGCCGCCGGTACCTGAAAAACCAGCTCGGGGCGCTGGAGGCCCGCGCGCGCATGCTGGAGGGCTGGAAGCCTGGCTTCGACGACGAGTCGCTGGCGCTGTTCGACGTCTCGGCGCCGTTCTGGGGCCGCGAGGACTTCAAGCCCATGCTCGACGATCTCGACCGCCTGCTGCCCAAGGAGGCCGGCACCGTCTCCGAACGCTACAACCGCTACCTGGAGCGCTACGCGATTCCGCCCGCCAAGATCGAAGCGGTCATGCGCATCGCCATCGAGGCCGCACGCAAGCGCACGCTGGAGTTCTTCCGCCTGCCCGAGGGCGAGCGCTTCGAGCTGAGCCTGGTCAAGGACAAACCCTGGAGCGCCTACAACTGGTACCAGGGCAACTTCGTCAGCCGCATCGAGGTCAACACCGATCAGCCGCTGACGGTCTCGCGCGCCATCGAACTGGCCTCACACGAAGGCTATCCGGGCCATCATGTCTATAACGTGCTGCTCGAGGACCAGATGCTGCGCACGCGTGGCTGGAAGGAGTTCTCGGTCTACGCGCTGTTTTCGCCGCAGTCCTTCATCGCCGAAGGCTCGGCCGACTACGGCGTGGACCTGGCCTTTCCCAAGCCCGCGCGCATTGCGCTGCTGCGCCAGTTGTTCATGGCCGCCGGCCTGCCGATCGACGAGGCCGAGACCTACGACGCCGTGGTCGAGGCCGCGCGCATGACCGGCGCCGCCACCATCGAAGCCGCACGCCGCTACCGCGACGGCCAGGCCAGCGCCGAAGAGACGCAGCAGTGGCTGCAGGCCTACGCGCTGTCCACGCCCGAGCGGGCCAAGCAGCGCCTCCAGTTCATCGACCGCTACGGGGCCTACATCATCAACTACCACCACGGTGAAACCGTGATCGCCGATTACGTCGAGCGCGCCACCGGCCCTTCCGAGCCCTACTACACGCGCTGGCGGACGTTCTTCGATCTGCTGTCGACGCCGCGCACGCCGCAAGGCCTGCTGCCTAAGGACTGAGCATGTTCGACTTCATCGCCGCCTGGGAGCGCGCGCGCGCGGGCGACCTCGAAGCCCGCGAGCAGGTCTACGGCCAGGTCTACACCGAGGCGCACCGGCTGGCGCAAGCGCGCTGGTCCATCGACGACACGATATCGCCCGAGCAATGCCGCGCGCTGATCGACAAGGTGGGCGAGCGCGTCAGTGGCGAGCATGCGCTCGAAGAAACGCTGGACTTCATCGCCTACGCCGCCTCGGTCATGCGCGGCGTCGTGGCCGATCTGGCTCAGACCCGGCGCAAGCTCAAGAAGCGCCGCGATTTCGGCGAACTGCGGCTCGCGACCGAGCTGCTGCCGGTCGAGCCGGCGCCCGACGTCGAAGTGCTCGACCACCTGATCGACCAGCTACAGGACCTCGACCCGCAGGCGCGCACGGTGGTCGAACTGCGGCTCTACGCCGATCTGGACATGAACGAGATCGCGCTTGCCCTCAAGCAGCAGCCCGAGCCCGCGGAACGTCTCTGGAGCGAAGCGCGCACGCTGCTGCTCGAAGCCCTGGGCGCCGACGACGCCGGCTGATCGCATCGCCGGCAGTCGAATCCGGACCAATTCGGTTCTATAGCTTGTCGTGCCCCGAGCGAGGGACTAAACTTATACCGTACCTTTTTGGTCCGGTATTGAATTCCGAGTCGGCCTCCGGTCCAGCTCTTCGACATCCCGCCGCCTGTTCATGCTCAAGCTCGCCAAACTGACCGACTACGCCACGGTGCTCATGACCGTGCTGGCCGCGGAGCCTTCGGCCTGGGCCAGCGCGCAGGAGCTCGCCGAGCGTTCGCACCTTTCTCTGGCCACCACCTCCAAGCTGCTCAAGCAGCTGGCTCGCGCCAGGCTGATCGAAGCCGCTCGCGGCGTTCACGGTGGCTACCGTCTGCTGCGCGCGCCAAACCAGATCACCGTCGCCGACGTGGTCGATGCCATCGAAGGCCCGATCGCCGTTACCGAGTGCTCGAGCCACACCGGCGGTTGTAGCATCGAAGGCAGTTGCGGCACGCGCGCCAACTGGCGCCTGATCAACACCGCCATCCGCGGCGCGCTCGAAGCGGTCACGCTCGCGCAGATGACGGCTCCGCTGCGTCGCAGCGGCAGCGAAACCCCGCTGACTTTTCATCCCCGACCCGCTTCCGCGCCTCCGGCGCGGGAATGAGGCCCAGGCAAACGGCAACCCTTATGGCAGCCCCAGTTCCCACCACCACTCAAGACCTCCAGGCGCTCGTCAAGGCCCGCAAGTACGAGGCCGGCTTCATCACCGACGTCGAGTCGGAGAGCGCCCCGCCCGGCCTGTCGGAGGACACCATCCGCCTGATCTCCTCGCGCAAGAACGAGCCCGAATGGCTGCTCGACTTTCGCCTCAAGGCCTATGCGCGCTGGCTCAAGATGGACGAGCCGACCTGGGCGCACGTGAAGTATCCCAAGGTGGATTTCCAGGCGATTTCGTACTGGTCCGCGCCCAAGTCGATGAAGGATCGCCCGAAGTCGCTCGACGAGGTCGACCCCAAGCTGCTCGAGACCTACAAGAAGCTCGGCATTCCGCTGCGCGAGCAGGAAATGCTCGCCGGCGTACAGAACGTGGCCGTCGACGTGGTCTTCGACTCGGTTTCGGTCGGCACCACCTTCAAGGAAACGCTCAAGAAGGCCGGCGTCATCTTCTGCTCGATCTCCGAGGCCGTGCGCGAGCATCCGGAGCTGGTCAAGCAGTATCTCGGCACCGTCGTTCCAGCGGCCGACAACTACTACGCCGCGCTGAACTCGGCCGTGTTCACCGACGGCTCCTTCGTCTACATCCCCAAGGACACACGTTGCCCGATGGAGCTGTCGACGTACTTCCGCATCAACGAGCGCAACACCGGACAGTTCGAACGCACGCTGATCGTCTGCGAGTCGGGCGCTTCGGTTTCGTATCTCGAAGGCTGCACGGCGCCGCAGCGCGATGAAAACCAGCTGCACGCGGCGGTGGTGGAACTGGTCGCGCTCGACGATGCCACGATCAAGTATTCGACCGTGCAGAACTGGTATCCGGGTGACGAAGAAGGCCGTGGCGGCATCTACAAT
>JALRLM010000311.1 GCA_023254435.1 Hydrocarboniphaga sp. | reverse complement strand
GCGTGGCGGCGAGCGCCTGCAACTGCTCGCGACCGCTGTGCGTGCCCTGCGCCGCCTGCAGCAGCAGCACAGTGGCGATATCGATCTCCATGAAGCGCACGGCGTCGCGACGATCGCGCCAGATCAGCAGCCGCGTGGGCTGTGGCGGCGGTTCGCGATGCGCGCTTGCGAACGCCGCGTCGATGCGATGCACGGGCCATGCGCTCTCGAAGACCTGCGCCAGCGCTGACAGCCGCACAGGGCCGTCGAGCAGGCGCGCTGTGAGCGTCGCGTCGTCGAGCGCTGCGTCATCGGGCCAGTCGAAAGGCTGAGCGGTGAGCTCGAAATCCACCTGTTCGTAGGCGCACAGCGCCGTCCACCACGGCGGCAGTGCCATGCGGACCTCGGCGTCGTTCTGCAGCCAACGCAGAAAAGTCGTCGGCAGATGGCGCAGCTGCGGATCGTCGCTGCGCAGCTGCGCATGAAAGCCTGCGACCAGCGCCTGCCACTGCGCGGCGTCGAGCAGCGAGCGCGCGACGGCGAAGGCGCGCGACAGCATGCCGTCGACGGTGTTGAGTAGCAGTCGGCGATACAGCGCCAGGCGCTGTGGCGGCATCCACGCTGGCGCGCTCGCCTGCGGATCGCGCAGCGCCGCGGCCAGCGCGCGTTGCTGCGCCTGCAGTTCGCGGCTCATGCGTCGCGCTGCATCGTGCGCAGCTGCTGCACTTCGACCAGCAGTTCGCGCAACGGCGGCAGCTCGAAATCGCGTTCCAGCGTCGTCGGCCTGGGGCCGAAGCGTTGCTGGGCGACGCGCAGCAGCGACCACACGGGATCGATCACCGCGGCGCCATGCGTGTCGATGCGCAGGCCGTCGGCCTCCTGCCGATGACCGGCGATGTGATAGCGGCGGATGCGCCCGGCCGGCAGCTCGCGTTGCAGGCGATCGAGCAGCGCGATCGCATCGGTGCCGTGATTGCCCTGGTTGACGTAGAGATTGTTGACGTCGAGCAGCAGATCGCAGTCGGCCTCGCGCAGCACCGCGATCAGGAAGTCGGGCTCGTCGAGCGTCGACGGCAGCGGCGCGTAGTAGCTGATGTTCTCCACCGCGATGCGTCGCTGCAGCAGATCCTGCACGCGACGGATGCGCGCCGCGACGTGGCGCACGGCCTCGTCGGTGAAGGGCAGCGGCAGCAGGTCGTAAAGCTGGCCATCGGCGCTGCACCACGACAGATGCTCGCTGTAGTCGGCGATGCCCAGGCTGTCCAGAAAAAGCCCGATGCGTCGCAGCCAGGCTACGTCCAGATCGTCGGGGCCGCCCAGCGACAGCGACAGGCCATGCGCCGCGAGCGGATAGCGCTCGGCCAGCTGGCGAAAGCGGCGCTCGGCCGAGCCGCCGACGCCGATCCAGTTCTCGGGCGCGACCTCGAGATGATCGACCGCATCGGGCGATGCGGCCAGCAGCTCGTCGAGCAGCGCCCGCCGCAGGCCCAGGCCGGCGCCGGCGATGCGCGCGGGCGTCATCGCCGGCGTGGCGTCTGCAATGCGGTGATTACTGTGACGACTTCTTGTCGGCCGGCTTGTCGTGACCCGGCTTCTTGGCGTCGGCCTCGGCCTTCTTCGCATCGGCCTTGTCGTCGGCGGTGGCGCCCATGTCACCGCCGCAACCCCCTTCTCCACAGGCGTGCTCGCCGGCCTTGTCCTTGTCCTTGGGGTCGCCGGCCAGGGCCACGGCATAGCCCGAGCTCAGCTCGGCGGTCTGAAACAGCGAGGCCGCGCCCGCGTTGCCGGCGCCCAGCGTCAGCGCGGTGCCCAGGGCCAGGGCCAGCGGCGGGGTCAGAGGGGTCTTGCTCATGGAATCTCCTGGATGCGGGTTCGGCGGGCGTTCGTTCGCAGCCGCCTGTCTGTCTGTCGTGATGCCGCGGTAGGCGCGCCTGATCACGCGCCGCCGGGCCATGGGACATCGTACTGAACTTCGCGTTCCACGGCTGGGGCGCGAGGGCGAATCGGCTATGATGCCGCCCGCCGCCGCAACCGCGCCCGTCCGCAAGGGACGGGCCGCGAGCGAACATCGGGCCTTTAGCTCAATCGGTTAGAGCAGCGGACTCATAATCCGTAGGTTCTCGGTTCAAGTCCGGGAAGGCCCACCATTCGCGGCGGCCTCGATTTGTGAAACACTCCGCTTCAACACCGCGAAAAACGATCGACCGCATTCGTCTGGCCCAGCGCCCTGCGATCGGAAGCTCGCACACACGCCACCCGATTCCCCGAGTCCGGTCGGCCAGCGTTTCCCCGACAGTCGTCGGACCTGCTGCGGGCGGTCGTGCCTTGGGCGCGACGGCTCGTACTAACCGGAACGCGCCATGCACTCGACATTCGCTTCGTCACAATCCTTATCGCAATCCCGCATCGCCATCGTCGGCGCAGGGCTCGGTGGGCTCACGCTTGCTCGCGTGCTGCATCTTCATGGCATCGCCTCGACCGTCTTCGAGGCCGAGGCATCGCCCCAGGCGCGAGCGCAGGGCGGATTGCTCGATCTTCACGAGCACAGCGGCCAGGCTGGACTGAAAGCGGCGGGACTGCACGATCGATTCCAGCAGCTCAGGCTGCCGGGCGAAGACGCCAAGCGCATCGTCGACCGGCACGCCACTGTGCTGTTCGACAGGCCGGGACGCTTCGATGCCGCTCGACCGGAAGTGGACCGAGGGGCTTTGCGTCGTTTGCTGATTCAATCCTTGCCGACGGACTGCATTCGCTGGGGGCACAAACTCTCTCTCGTAGAACCTGCCGACGGCGGACGACATCGTCTGCTGTTTACCGACGGTACCGAGCTCAGCGTCGATCTGCTGGTGGGCGCGGACGGCGCGTGGTCGCGGGTTCGCCCGCTTCTGTCGGCGGCAAAGCCGGCCTACATCGGCACGACCTTCATCGAAACCCAGCGGCCCTACGATGCGACGGAACATTTGCTGGGCCCCGATGCGACGGCCTGCGGCACCTTGATGGCGGTCGAGCCCGGCAAGGGCATTCTGTCGCACCGCTACGCCGACGGACGCTGGCGCAGCTACATCGCCTTGAACAAGCCCGAGGACTGGATCGATGCGATCGACTTCGGTTGCAAGTCGGCCGCGCTCGATCGGATCGCCGCCGAGTTCGATGGATGGGCACCGCAGCTGCGTGCGCTGATCACCGAATGCGAGACCACGCCGGTGCTGCGGCGCATCCATGCGCTGCCGGCCGATCACCGATGGACGCGCACCGCAGGTGCCACGCTGCTTGGCGACGCGGCGCATCTGATGTCACCGTTCGCCGGCGAAGGCGCCAATCTCGCCATTTTCGACGGCGCCGAGCTCGGGCAGGCCTTGTGCGCGAGTCCCGACAATATCGAGCGTGCGCTTGGGCGCTACGAGCAAGCGCTGTTCCCGCGCAGTGCGGCGGTCGCCGAGCGGACGGCGCAGAACCATCGCCGCTTCTTCGGCGAACAGGCACCGCACAGCGTGGTGGAACTGTTCGCCGCGCACTGAGCGCGGTCGCAGCGTCAGGATTCGCGCATGACTTGCTGCGAACGCTCCTCCAGCGGCAGCGCGGGCAGGGCTGGCGCGTTGACGACGCCGGTCTGCTGCGGCTCGCTTTTCAGCAGGGCCATCGATCGCTCCTTGAGGTCCATCATCCGCAGGCCCAGCTGCTCGAGATTGAGGCCGGCTTTTTCGAGCTTGGGAAAGAAGTCGCGCTCTTCTTCCTTCACATGGTGCTGCACGTACTCCTTGAGCACCGACACATAGCCTTTGAACAGCGGGTCGGAGTGGCGCAGTCCATCGAGGCGGATGATCAGGCCCTTGAGCGTGGCGTGCTCGACGTAGGCCTCGTCGAGAAGATCCTGGTCGTTCTGGCCCAGCACCGCGCGGGCGGCCGGATACAGGATGCGTTCCTCGATGTCGGCATGCACCGTCAGCGACTGGCAGATGCGCGATACGAGGCTCATCTTGTGCGTGACGTTGTCGGCCTTCTCGTATTCGAGAAACAGGGCGTCGACTTCGCGATGATCGCGCATCAGCAGTTTGATGGCGTGGTGGTCGGACTTCAGAAAGGCTTCGATCAAACCCATGGCTGGCTCCTGGCGCTGGCGGTAAGAACTCGGGCTTTGACGCTAGCAATCGATGCCTGAACCTCACTTGCCTCGAAGCGGACGCGACGCGTCGTCCGCGCCTTGTCGAGCTTCGAGGTTTTTGCAGGCGATGCGTCGCGCATGACGCGACAGCGGCGATTCAGCCCGGTCGCGTCTGGCCGTTCAACGTGGCGATGATGCGGCGCGGTCCGCCGTGGTTGCGGTGCTCGCACAGGTAGATGCCCTGCCAGCTGCCCAGGCGCAGCTGGCCGCGATGGATCGGCAGCGTCAGCTCGCAGCCCAGCAGGCTGCTCTTGATGTGCGCGGGCATGTCGTCGCGGCCTTCGTCGACGTGGTCGAAGTAGCGGGCGCCGTCCGGCACGGCCTGGTTGAACCAGCGCTCGAAGTCGCCACGCACGCTCGGATCGGCGTTCTCGTTGACGCTCAGCGACGCCGAGGTGTGCTGCAGAAACAGATGCAGCAGTCCCACCTCGAACCCGGCCAGCATCGGCAGCTGCGCCAGGATGTCGCGTGTGATCAGGTGAAAGCCGCGTGGCCTGGCCTGCAGTCGTATTTCGGTCTGTTGCCACATGGCGATCAGTGTTCGCCCGCTGCCGGTAGCGTGTAGCCCTTGTCGGGCAAGGGCAGCGCGGTCTTGTAGCGCACCTGCTTGATCGCGATGCTGGAGCGGATGTTGGAGATGCCGGGGATCTTCGACAGGCTGTGCAGGATGAAGCGCTCCAGCGCCCGCATGTCGGCCACCACCACGCGCAGCAGGTAGTCGGAGTCGCCGGTCATCAGGTAGCACTCCATCACTTCGGGACGCGCCGACATCGCGCGCTCGAAGGCCACCAGCGCTTCCTCGCGCTGCTTCTCCAGGCTCACCTGGATGAACACGTTGAGGCTCAGGCCCAGGCGCTCCGGGTCCAGCAGCGTGACCTGGCTGCGGATCAGGCCGCTCGCCTCCAGGGCTTTGACGCGGTTGAAGCAGGGGGTGGCGGTCAGGTTCACTTCGCGCGCAAGCTCGACATTGCTGATGCGCGCGTCGGCCTGCAGGCGGTCGAGGATGGCGAGGTCGGTGGCGTCCAGCACCGTGGGGCGCGGCATGAGTGGAATATCCTTGAAAAGAAATCGAACAAAGATGAAAGCGCTGCTTTTTGCGGGTGAAATGGCTTGATCGAGAAGCACATTCCTCGATTTGAAGTCTAATGTATCGGCCCTTGAATGCACGCTCTCGAACCCGGAGACGATGGCCATGAACGACTTTCCTCCCGCCGCGGGCGCGGTGCTCGCCGCCACCGGCGCCGTGGTCGACCCCGATCCGGTCGAGACCGGCGAATGGCTGGAAGCCTTCGACGCGCTGGTGCGCGCGCATGGCAAGGAGCGCGCGCAATACCTGTTCGATCGCCTGGCCGATCACGCGCTCAGCGTGGGCGTGCAATCGCAGCGCGCGCGCATCACGCCGTATCGCAACAGCATCGGTGTTGAGCGGCAGCCGCGCTATCCGGGCGACGTCGAGCTCGAGGACAAGCTCATGGCCGCCATTCGCTGGAACGCGCTGGCCATGGTGGTGCGAGCCAACAAGGCCGCGGCCGAACTCGGCGGGCATATCGCCAGCTATGCCTCGGCGGCGGATCTGTTCGAGGTCGGCTTCAACCATTTCTTCAAGGCCGCCGGTCATGCCGACGGCGCCGACCTGATCTACTTCCAGCCGCATTCGTCGCCAGGCGTCTACGCGCGCGCCTATCTCGAAGGCTTTCTGAGCGAGGACAACCTCAAGCTGTATCGGCGCGAGATCGCCGGCGGCGGGCTGTGCTCGTATCCGCATCCCTGGCTGATGCCGGACTTCTGGCAGTTTCCCACCGGCTCGATGGGCCTGGGGCCGATCAACTCCATCTTCCAGGCGCGCTTCATGCGCTACCTGCAGGACCGCGGCCTGCTGCAATGCGAGTCGCGGCGCGTCTGGGGCTTCTTCGGCGACGGCGAGATGGACGAGCCCGAATCGGTGGGCGCGCTGTCGCTGGCCGCGCGCGAGCGGCTCGACAATCTGACCTTCGTCATCAACTGCAACCTGCAGCGCCTCGACGGCCCCGTGCGCGGCAACGGCCGCATCGTCGACGAGCTCGAAGCGCTGTTCACGGGCGCGGGCTGGAACGTGATCAAGGTGCTGTGGGGTTCGGACTGGGACGTGCTGTTCGCGCGCGACAGACAGGGCGAGCTGCTGCGGGCCTTCGCCAATACCGTCGACGGCCAGTTTCAGACCTTTTCGGCCAACGACGGCGCCTACAACCGCGAGCGCTTCTTTGCGCAGACGCCCGATCTGGCCGCGCTGGTCGCCAACATGACCGATGCCGAAATCGACCGTCTCAAGCGCGGCGGACACGATGCGCGCAAGCTTTACGCGGCCTATGCCGCCGCCGTCGCGCACAAGGGCCAGCCCACGGTGATCCTGGCCAAGACCATGAAGGGCTACGGCATGGGCGCGGCCGGGCAGGGCCGCATGACCACGCACCAGCAGAAGAAGCTGGAACTCGACAGCCTCAAGGCTTTTCGCGATCGTTTTCGCCTGCCGCTGTCCGACGAGCAGGTGGAGCAGCTGCAGTTCTACAAGCCCGCCGACGACAGTGCCGAGCTGCGCTACCTGCAGCAGCGGCGCGAGGCGCTGGGCGGCCACCTGCCGCGCCGTCGCTCGCAATCTACGCAGACGCTGACGCCGCCGTCGCTGGCGCAGTTCGCGGGCTTTGCGCTCGATGCGGCCGGCAAGGAGATGTCCACCACCATGGCCGTGGTGCGCATGCTCGGCAACCTGCTCAAGGACAAGGCCATCGGCGAGCGCGTGGTGCCCATCGTCGCCGACGAGGCGCGCACCTTTGGCATGGCCAGCCTGTTCCGCCAGGTCGGCATCTATTCGCCGCTGGGTCAGATGTACGAGCCCGAGGACATGGGCTCGATGCTCTACTACCGCGAGGAAAAAGGCGGGCAGATTCTCGAGGAAGGCATCTCCGAAGCCGCCGCGATCTCGTCGTGGATCGCAGCCGCCACGAGCTACAGCGTGCACGACCTGCCGATGCTGCCGTTCTACATCTACTACTCGATGTTCGGCTTCCAGCGCGTGGGTGATCTGGTGTGGGCGGCGGCCGATCAACGTGCGCGCGGCTTTCTGCTGGGTGCCACCTCGGGGCGTACCACGCTGGGCGGCGAAGGCCTGCAGCACCAGGACGGCAGCAGCCACGTGTCCTTCGCCACCGTACCCAACTGCCGCGCCTACGATCCGTCGTTCGCTTATGAGGTTGCCGTGATCGTCGAGCAGGGCATGCGCGAAATGCTCGTGGAGCAGCAGGACCGCTTCTACTACCTCACGGTCATGAACGCCAACGATGCGCAGCCGTCGATGCCGGCCGGCGACGAGGTGCGCGACGGCATCCTGCGCGGGCTCTACGCGCTGCCGGGCGCGGGCGAGAACGTGCAGCTGCAGCTGCTGGGTTCGGGCGCGATCATGACCGAGGTACTGGCCGCGCGTGAGCTGCTGCGCCGCGACTGGAGCATCGAGGCCGCAGTGTGGAGCGTGACCAGCTATGCCGAATTGCAGCGCGACGGCATGGCCTGCGAGCGCCAGTCGCGCAATGGGCAGCAGCATGTGCAGCCCTTCGTCACCCAGCAGCTGGCCGCGAGCGCCGGGCCCATCGTCGCCGCCAGCGATTACGTGCGCGCACTGCCCGAACTGATCCGCGCCTACGTGCCGCGCCGCTACGTGACGCTGGGCACCGACGGCTTCGGCCGCAGCGACACGCGCGCCGCGCTGCGCGCTTTCTTCGAAGTGGATGCGGCGGCCATCGTCATCGCCGCTTTGCGCGCGCTGTGCGACGAAGGTGCCATCGACGTGCAGCTGCTGGAGCAGGTGCGCGAGCGCTACGGTCGCGCCGGCGTCAGCGAGGCGCCGTGGACGCGATAGACCGGCCGCATCGACGAGCAGCGCCGCGTATCGTCGCTCGATCAAGGCGATGAGAGCGGCGGGCCACGATCCGCTCCACGGAGCAATGATCGCAGGCTGGGCTGGCCGCAGGTGTGGCCCACCGCTTTGAATCGGGCCAGGACAAGCGCCGACACCGCATCGCGACGAATCCGCCGTTCGCCCTAGTCAGGCGCGATCGGCGGTTCGCGATGCGGCTCACAAAGGCTGAAGCGGGCGCGCCTCAGAACCCTTCGAGCACGATCTTGCCCCTGGCCTTGTGGCTTTCGATCAGGCCGTGCGCGCGACGCAGGTTTTCGGCGTTGATGCGGCCGTAGTGTTCGCCCAGCGTGGTGCGCAGTTCGCCGCTGTCGATCAGATCGGCGACGCGATTCAGCAGCTCGTGCTGGCGGATCATGTCGGGCGTCTCGAACAGCGGCCGTGTGAACATCAGCTCCCAGCGCAGCGACAGCGACTTGCGCTTGAGCGGCATGACGTCGAGCGCGGCCGGATCGTCGATCAGCGCCATGCGGCCCTGCGGCGCCAGCGCCTCCACGATCTGCGCGTAGTGCGCGTCGGTGTGCGTGAGGCTGGCCACGTGCGTCACCGTGCCCACGCCGATGCGCTTCAGTTCTTCGGCCAGCGGCAGCGTGTGATCGATGACCTGATGCGCGCCGAGTTCGCGCACCCAGGCCTGCGTCTCGGCCCGCGAGGCGGTGCCGATCACGGTCAGCTTGGTGAGCTTGCGCGCGAGCTGTGTGAGGATCGAGCCGACGCCGCCGGCCGCGCCGACGATCAGCAGGCTTTGTCCTTCGCCGCCGTTTTCGGCCACGCCCAGGCGATCGAACAGCAGTTCCCAGGCCGTGATCGAAGTCAGTGGTAGCGCGGCGGCTTCGGCATCGCCGAGCGAGCGCGGCTTGCGGCCGGCGATGCGCTCGTCCACCAGGCCGAACTCGGCATTGCAGCCGGGACGTGCGATGGAGCCCGCGTAATAGACCTCGTCGCCGGGCTTGAACAGACTCACCTGCGATCCGACCTCGACCACCTGGCCCACGGCGTCCCAGCCCAGCACGCGCGGGGTTTCGGTCGGCGCGTTGCGGCGGACCTTGGTGTCCACCGGGTTGACGGAGATCGCGCGCACGGCGACCAGCAGATCGCGCGGGCCCGGCACGGGGCGCGGCAGTTCGATGTCGACGAGCGAGTTCGCATCGTCGGGCGGCAGTCCGGCTTGGGTGTAGGCGACGGCTTTCATGGCAGGCAATCTCAGAGGGCGTTGAAGTGCGGCCATGATGCGGCGCGCCAAATGACCGAAAAAGACGCAGAATCGAACAAGACTTTCACTTCTGGAGTGAAAATAGAGTGCTCCGTCTCGATGACCTGAACCTGTTCGTGCGCACCGCCGCGCTGGGCAGCTTCACGGCCGCCGCCCTGGAGGCCGATCTGCTGCCGCAGCAGGCCAGCGCCGCCATCAAGCGGCTGGAGCGCGAACTGGGCGTGCGCCTGTTTGCGCGATCCACGCGCAGCCTGCGGCTCACGGCCGAGGGCGAGCAGTACCTGCCTTTTGCGGGCGACGTGCTGGCGACCTTGCGCGCGGGCCGCGAGCGCCTGCGCGGCGAGAGCACCGAGCTGCAGGGCCTGCTGCAGATCGCCGCGCCGTCCGACTTCGGCCGCAACAATCTGCTGCCCTGGCTGGCCGAATTCCGCCGCCTGCATCCGAAGCTGCGGCTGCGCCTGTTCCTGTCCGATCGCGTCGCCGACGTGTTTCGCGATCCCATCGACATCGCGCTGCGCTACGGCCGCATGGAAGATGCGAGCTTCGTCGCGCTGCCGCTGGCCCCCGACAACCGCCGTGTGCTGGTGGCCTCGCCGGACTATGTGAAGCGGCATGGCAGGCCGAAGTCGCTCGACGATCTGCCTGCGCATGGCGGCCTGCTGTATCTGCTGGGCGGCGGCCGCATCTACGACAAATGGAGCTTCAGCGACCAGGGTCGTCGGCGTCAGGTGACCATGCCCGGCGCCATGCTCTGCGACGACGCCGACGTGGTGCGGCGCTGGGCCATCGCGGGCGAGGGCATCGCCTACAAGAGCTGGCTCGACGTGCACGACGACGTCGCCGCCGGACGCCTGCAGCTGCTGTTGCCGAAGCTGCGCGGCGAGGCCACGCCCCTGAACCTGGTCTGCCCGCATCGCGAGCAGTTTTCGCCGGCCGTGCGCCAGCTGCATGCGCTGCTGCAGGCGCGCTGCGCGGCCATCACCGCGCAGTTGCCCTAAGCTGGGCCGCAACCCGCCTCCACACGGAACCCTTCATGCCGCGCCACGACGACGCCGATGTCCTGCAGGCCATGATCGACGACTTCCAGCCCGGCTTGTATCGCCACTACAAGGGCAACCAGTATCTGGCACTGTGCCTGGCGCGCGAGGACGAGACCGATGCCGTGGTGGTGGTCTACACGCGCCTGTATCCGCGCCCGGGCCTGCCCGTGAGCACGCGCCGCCTGCGCGTGTGGAACGAGGAGGTGGAGTACCAGGGCCAGCTCGTGCCGCGCTTCGCCTACGTCGGCCACGTCAGCGAGGACGAGGACGACGACGATCCCTCGCAGCCCAAGCGCGGTCTGTTCGGATGGATGAAGGACAACCTCTGAGGGCGTGAGCGCGGGCGCAGAACACGGCGTGCTCCGCCACACCCGCAGCGGCGCAGCTCCGGGCTTATAATCGCCGCGCCGCGCAAGGCGGTATCGCCAGGAAGTGAGGACGACCTCACCGCTCCATCTCGCTCGGGGACGGCCCCTGGATCGGAGTGCTGCAATGAACTGGTTGATCCTGATCGTCGCCGGGCTGTTCGAAATCGGCTGGGCCGTCGGCCTCAAGTACACGGATGGCTTCACGCGGCCCGTGCCCACCATCGCCACCGTGCTGTCGATGATCGTGAGCCTGGGTCTGCTCGGCTTCGCGCTCAAGTCGCTGCCCGTCGGCACGGCCTACGCCATGTGGGTGGGCGTGGGCAGCATCGGCACGGCCCTGGTCGGCGTGCTGTTGCTGGGTGAGCCCGCGACGCTGGGGCGCATGGCCAGCCTGGCGCTGATCGCGGCCGGCATCGTCGGCCTCAAGCTGGCCTCGCCGCATTGATAAGCTGCGCGCCCCCCGACCGCCGCGACACCTCGCCATGAACGCCCGCATCCTCCAGCACGTCCCGTTCGAAGAAGCCGGCAGCATCCTCGACTGGCTGCGGCGGACGGGTTACGCCGTCGAGGTCACGCGCCTGTACGAGCCGCACCGGCTGCCGTCGCCGGATCAGGTCGACCTGCTGATCGTCATGGGCGGCCCCATGAGCGTCAACGACGAGGCCACGCTGCCCTGGCTGACCGACGAGCTGCGCTTCGTGCGCCAGATGCTGCAGGCGGGCAAGCCCGTGGTCGGCATCTGCCTGGGTGCGCAGCTGATGGCCAAGGCGCTGGGTGCGCGCGTCTATCCGGGGCCGCAGCGCGAGATCGGCTGGTTCGACATACAGGGCGCGAGCGTCGGCGCGGATGCGCTGGCGCTGCCGTCGAAGGCGCGCGTGTTCCACTGGCATGGCGAGACTTTCGATCTGCCGGCCGGCGCCACGCGGCTGGCGACCAGCGCGGCCTGCGCGAACCAGGCTTTTGCCTGGGGCGAGCGCGCCGTGGGTCTGCAGTTTCATCTCGAGTCGACGCCCGACACCGTGCGCTCCATCGTCACGCACTGCGCCGACGAACTCGTCGGTGGCGAATACGTGCAGAGCGCCGACGCCATCCTGGCCGAGCCCGCCGCGAGCTACGCCGCCATCAACGCGCTGATGGCCCGCGTGCTCGATTTCGTCACCCGCTGAGCGAGCATCGCCCCGATTCGGGCGAGCACGAAGCGGCTTTTTTGCCGACAATAGCGGTCTGACTCATCGCCGGGCGCCATGCCGCCCGCTCAGGCAAAGCCGTTTCAGGCTTCAACCGGATTTTGGGAATGCAGAAGTTCGATGTGGTGGTGATCGGCAGCGGCCCCGCTGGCGAAGGTGCGTCCATGATGGCGGCCAAGAGTGGCCTCAGGGTGGCGGTGGTCGAGCGCTACGTGGAAGTGGGCGGTGGCTGCACCCACTGGGGCACCATCCCCAGCAAGGCGCTGCGGCACGCGGTGAAGACCTTCGGCGACGTGCGCACCAGCCCCTGGGCCAGGCCCTTTCGCGACCGGCTCAAGGTGGATTTCGCGCAGCTGCTGGGCGAGGCCAGCCAGGTCATCGCCAAGCAGGTGGCGATGCGCCGCCGCTTCTACGAGCGCAACGAGGTGCCGGTGCTCCAGGGCTCGGCGCGCTTCGCCGATGCGCACACCATCGAGGTGGTCAACGGCGGCCGCGTCACGCGCCTGCAGGCGAATCATGTGGTGCTGGCGGCCGGCTCGCGGCCCTATCACCCGCCCGGCGTGGATTTTTCGCATCCGCGCATGCTCGACAGCGACAGCGTGCTCAAGTATTCCGGCACGCCGCGCTCCATCACCATCTACGGTGCCGGCGTCATCGGCTGCGAGTACGCGTCGATCTTCGTCAACCTGGGCATCAAGGTAAACCTGATCAACACGCAGGAGCGCCTGCTGTCGTTCCAGGACGACGAGATCACCGAGGCGCTGAGCTATCACCTGCGCGACCAGGGCGTGGTCATTCGTCACAACGAGCAGTTCGCGGGCGTGGACCTCAACGACGACGGCGTGGTGCTGCGCCTGGCCTCGGGCCGCGAGATCCGCTCCGACGCGCTGCTGTGGGCCAACGGCCGTACCGGCAACACCGACACGCTGGCGCTGGACAAGGCCGGGCTCGAATCCAACAGCCGTGGCCAGCTCGCGGTGGACGAATTCTTCCGCACCGCCGTACCGCACATCTACGCGGTGGGCGACATCATCGGCCCGCCGGCGCTGGCCAGCGCGGCCTACGACCAGGGTCGCTTCGCCGCGCAGCACCTGCTCGGCGAAACCGTGGATCCCGGTCGTCTGGCGCTGGTGCCCTCGGGCATCTACACGATTCCCGAAATCAGCTCGGTGGGCCGCACCGAGCGCGAGTTGCAGCGCGACGGCGTGCCCTACGAAATCGGCCACGCCATGTTCAAGAACCTGGCGCGCGCGCAGATGACCACCGAAACCACGGGCATGCTCAAGCTGCTGTTCCACGCCAAGACGCTGGAGGTGCTGGGCGTGCACTGCTTCGGCGACCGCGCCTCGGAGATCGTGCACATCGGCGAGATGGTGATGGCGAATCCGGCCATCAATTCGATCAACCAGTTCGTCAACATGACCTTCAACTACCCGACCATGGCCGAGGCCTATCGCGTCGCGGCGTTCAACGGCCTGAACCGGCTGTAGTCGAGGGCGGGTCTGCGCAGGACGTCATTCCCGCGTTCGCGGCAGTGACGTCTCGGGCCGCGTCGTTTCAGCGCTCCAGCAGCGCGGCGTCGGCCTTGCCGTCGCGCGCCGCGTTGGCCGCCAGGCTTTCGCGCACCCACTGGATGTGGCGGCGCAGAATGTACAGCCGGTCGGCGAACATGCCCGGAATCTTGGCGCTGATGATGGATTTCTCGATCTCGTCGAGCTTGGCCAGCAGCTGCGCGCGCTGTTCGGGCGTCATGGTGTCGAGCGCGGCGCGTTCGAACTCCATAAGCTCGCCATAGCGCTTGTAGATGCGCCGCTTGACGCGCCAGCCGTACAGGCTCGGCGCGAAGCGCAGCGCCGGAATGACGACGACGATCACCGGCAGCAGCACCACCAGCGCGCGGCTCACCAGGCTGGCGAGCCAGAACGGCAGAAAGCGATACGCGAAGCTCTTGCCCGACTTGTAGTAGCGCATGGCGTCGCTGCTCATCGGGTAGTCGTGCTCGATCGGATGCGGAAACTCGCCGGGGTTCTGCATCAGCGTGCCGCGGTTGTGCACCTCGTAGGCGGCTTCGTTGAGCAGGTCCGACAGCGCCGGATGCAGGTCGCCGTGCGCCAGCAGTTCCACGGTCGGCGCCATCATGTTGATGCGGTGATCGGGCAGGTTGCTGCCGAGGTCGAAGGCGCCGGCCGGCAGCTCCAGCCGGTTCAGATAGCGATAGCGGCGCTCGTAGGCCTCGCCCTGCGTGAAGTCGTACAGCCGCACGCCGTCGGCGTGCATGAGATCGCGCACCGTGGCGATGCCGGCCGAATCGCCCGACAGAAAGATGGCGTCCACCTGCCGGTCGATCAGCGCCTGCTTGGCGGCCTCGCCTTCGAGATCGAGCAGCGCGGAGCTGCCGCCACGCACGATGCCGTTGCCGTCGAGCAGCGCCAGCGCCAGAAAATGCGTGCCGCTGCCTTCGCGGCCCACGGCGATGCGCTGGCCGGCGAGCTCCGACAGCCGTGCGATGGGCTTGGCGGCGCGATAGAAGATGAACACCGGCTGCCGGAACATGGTGCCCAGCGAGACCAGATCGTCGGTGCCGCCGTCGCGCGTGACGCCCGATTGCACCAGCGCCAGATCGACCTCGCCCTTGGCGATGCGATCGAGGTTGTCGGCCGAGCCCAGCGAGGTGAGCACGTTCAGCGTCACGCCGTTGCGCGCCAGGATCGCGCGGTATTGCTCGGCCACGGCGAAGAAGTTGCTGCCGGCCGGCCCGCCCGCGATGGTCAGCGAATCGGGCGGCGCGGGACGGATGAAATGCAGCGTCGCGAAGATGGCCGCGGCGCTGATGGCGACGATGGGCGTCAGCGTGACGAAGGCATCGCGCCACGACACCAGCGACACCGGACGCAGCCCGAGCAGGCCGCGTCTGGCGGCGGCAGGTCTGCCGGCCGGCGTGCCCGATGGCGCGGCAGGGGTCTCGGTGGTCTTGCTCACGCCAGCTCCCGGAAGATCGATATGGTCGAATCCGCGCAGCTTGTACCAGATCGCGTCCTGGTGGTGTGCCGCCAGATCGCTGCTGGAGTTGGTCTATCGGCAAGGAGCAGACCGGTGTGCCCTGAGCATCTCTCCGCTCCGTAGCACGGCTGCCGTACGAGGCCCTGAAGTACGCTCGAGGCTCCGGCGGTATGCTCAGGGGCGAGCGATGAAATCAATCGGTATGGTGATCGGGGGCTGTTGGTTGGGTGCTTGGATGCAGACCGCGTACGCGCAGGATGACGATATAGAGACGATCTATGTCTTCATGAAGCCGCAGGATCCGCAGCCTCGTGAGTCCGCCGCTGCACAGCGTGCAAATCGCCAGGACATCACCAACCGCAGCCCCAAGTCTTTTCGTTTTCTAGTAAGGAGTGATTTCTATTTTTCTAAAAATCTTACCTTGGGCGCCTTTTGTTCTAATGGGCATAATGACCGTTTTGTCTACGCTGTATGCAATGCGCATGCACTCGCTGAGTCAGACTGATGAGGGTTTTTATTCTTTTCTGTTGCGATTGAATGCGAAGACAATGAGTTTGGATGACTTATCAGCTCACTTTCCAAGTACGCCAGCAAGAATGCTTGCTCTTTATAGAAAATGGTACGTGACTGGTGTGATTTTGTTTTTTTCTTCAGTATTTGCGAATTTTTTCACGCCAGTCGTGTTTTATTGATTATGGTCAATGGCTTTTGTGTGAATAATTGCCTTTAGACTTTGTTGTTTTTATTGGGCAGAGGCAGATGATTTACATAAATAGGCTGATTTATCGATGTTGATAATTTCTATTGGGGGAGCTCTCTAAACTCCCTCGCTCGACCTCTGGCGTTGTTTGCAGGTAAATCGCGATGGCGATTGGAGGCGTGGGATGAAACGGACAACCTTGGGCAGTGGCTTTGAGAATATGCGCGCTTAGGGGATAGCTCCGTGTATCCCGCCTGCCGGCCCGGGCGGCTACGACAGTGGTCCGACCTTTGAGCGCGGGCCGCGCTTTGCCCTCATCGTCGGCAGTCCGTGTGCCGACGGCACGCGAATCCATAACGACCGCGACGGCGTGCCGGCTTTTTCGCCTGCATTCACGATTGCGACGAAGCCCGCGAGGAGAGCCGATGGTCTGGCAGCAGATTTACGATCCGCTACACAACATGCTGCTGTCGAGCCTGCTCGCGGCGGCGCCGGTGGCGGTGATGTTGCTGGGCCTGGGCCTGTTCCACCTCAAGGCCCACATCGCGGCGGCGGCCGGCCTGATCAGCGCGCTCGCGGTGGCCGTGTGGGTCTACGGCATGCCGGCGCCCATGGCCGGCAGTGCGGCGCTGCTGGGCGCGCTCACGGGCCTGCTGCCCATCGGCTGGATCGTGCTCAACATCATCTTTCTGCATCGGCTCACCGAGCAGAACGGCAGCTTCAAGGTGCTGCAGGACTCCATCGCCGGTGTCACCCAGGACCGGCGCCTGCAGCTGCTGCTGATCGCGTTCGCCTTCGGTGCCTTCTTCGAGGGCGCGGCGGGCTTCGGCACGCCGGTGGCGGTTACCGCCGCGATCCTGATCGGCCTGGGCTTTTCGCCGCTGGCGGCGTCGGGCCTGAGCCTGATCGCCAATACCGCGCCGGTGGCCTTCGGTGCGCTGGGCTCGCCCATCATCACGCTGGCCAAGGTGCACAATTACGACCTGATGGCGGTGTCGTCGATGATCGGCCGCCAGCTGCCGTTCTTCTCGCTGCTGGTGCCGTTCTGGCTGATCTGGGCCTTCGCCGGGCGCCGCGCCATGTGGGAGGTCTGGCCGGCCCTGCTGGTCACCGGCGGCAGCTTCGCGATCATGCAGTTCCTGGTCTCCAACTACATCGGCCCCGAGCTCGTCGACGTGATCGCGGCGATGGTGTCGATGGTCTGCCTCGTGGGCTTTCTGCGGCTGTGGCAGCCGCGCCGCATCTGGACGTCGGTATCGCTGAAGAATCGCGAGGACAGCAGCGGGGAGGCGCGCGAGATCGTGCCGCCGGCGCAGCATTCGCGCGCCGAGGTCATGCGTGCGTGGACGCCGTGGATCATCCTGACGGTGTTCGTGTTCATCTGGGGCCTGCCGCCGGTCAAGGCGTTCTTCAACGGCCTGTTCGCGCCGAGCTGGCCGCTGGCCGGCCTGCATCAGCTGGTGCAGAAGATGCCGCCCGTGGTGACCACGCCGCATACCGAAGCCGCCACCTACAGCTTCGCGCTGCTGTCGGCCACGGGCACCGGCATTCTGCTGGCCGCGCTGGTCGGCGGGCTGGTCATGAAGTACCGGCCGCTGCGGCTGGTCGCCGAGTTCGGCCGCACCCTCGTGCTGGTGCGCTACTCGCTGCTCACCATCGCGCTGATGCTCGCGCTGGGCACGGTCACGCGCTATTCGGGCACCGACACCACGCTGGGCCTGGCGTTTGCCAACACCGGCTGGCTGTATCCCTTCTTCGGCACGCTCATGGGCTGGCTCGGCGTGGCGCTGACGGGCTCGGACACGGCGTCCAACGTGCTGTTCGGCGGCATGCAGAAAGTGGCGGCCGAGCAGTTGAACCTGTCGCCCAACCTCATGGGCGCGGCCCACAGCTCGGG
>JALRLM010000309.1 GCA_023254435.1 Hydrocarboniphaga sp. | reverse complement strand
AGCAGTGGCTGCAGCAGATGGGCTGACGCCTCGCCAGCGCCGACGATCCGGCGCCCATCCGATCCGCTCACGCCGCCATGCGACTCTGCTGCTCCTCGTCCGCTTCGGTGGCACTGCGCTTCTTGGCCGAGTAGAACGAGGCGTTCTGATCGCCGCGCAATGCCTCGCGCGTGAACTCGACCATGTGATGACCGACAAAGGCCATGCTCAGCGCCGCATCGATCTGGCCTTTCCTGATCGCATGCCAGGCTGCGCGCCAGAACGAGCGCCGGTAGTCGGCGACGATGCCCACGTACCAGATCGAACGGACCAGCAGCACCAGGCCCATGCGGATGTTGGGCCAGGTCAGCCGCCCCTTGGGCGGCAAGACCTTGCGATTGGCGTAAGTGGCCTCGACCTGATATCGCAGACGCTCGAACAAGTGCTCGGGCGCGTTGGCGTGCCCGATGGCACGCCGCCACATGCCCAGCACCTGATCGTAAGGACGCAGGAAGCGCACGTTACTTTCGAGGGCGGCATCACTTTCGATGCGGCCGGCTTTTTCCAGTCGATCCCACAGCGGCGTCTTGGGCAGCGCCTGCAGCAGGTTGATGGTCAGGATGGGCACATTGGACAGGTCGATGAAATCGATCAGCCGCGACTCGGTGTCGTCACCATCGGTGTCCAGGCCCAGGATGATGCCCGAGGTCACTTCCATACCGTAGCCGTTGAGGGTCTTGATCGCCTCCATCATCGGCACGCTGTTGTTGTGCGACTTGCGCATGGCGATCAGCGCTTCGGCGTCGGGCGTCTCGATGCCGCAGAAGATGGTGCCGAAGCTGGCCTCGCGCATGAGTTCGAGAATGTCGGACTGCTTGGCGATGTTCAGCGTCGCCTCGCAGGCGAACTGCATCGGATACTCGTGCTTGCGCTGCCATTCGATCAGATGCGGCAGCATCTCCTTGGCCGCCTTGCGGTTACCGATGAAGTTGTCGTCGACGAAGTAAAGCGCTGCCGGGGCGTCGGGCTGGGCGCGCATGAAATCGAGTTCGGCGAGGATCTGCTCGGGCGACTTGAGCCGTGGCTGGCGACCGTACAGGCCCGGAATGTCGCAGAACTCGCACAGGTACGGGCAGCCGGACGAAAACTGCAGGGTCGCCATCATGTAGCGGCCCAGCGGAATCTTGTCGTAGGCCGGCAACGGAAAATCGCCCAGCGCCAGACGCTCGACCGTGCGCAGCGCGCGCTGCTGGGGTTGCGGAGAGGAATCGGCATCGAGCAGGCGCACGATGCGATCGGTGGCATCGCCCAGTTCACCGATGTGCAGGTAGTCGAAGGCCGGATACATCTCGGGCGAGGCCGAAACCGAAGGCCCGCCCAGCACCGTGGCCTTGCCGGCGGCGTGGGCACGCTGGCGAATATTCTCGATCTGGCCGGCCTGGATGTGCATGCCACTGACCAGCACCGCGTCGGCCCAGGCGAAATCGGCAGCCGATGCCGGCGCGATGTTTTCGTCGACGATACGTACCGACCACTTCTGCGGCAGATAAGCCGCAATCAGCAGCAAGCCCTGCGGCGGCATGAAGGCCTTGACCCGGTACATGAGCTTGTAGGAATGCTGAAAGGTGCCGAACGAGACGGCGTAACGCGGAAACACGCACAGGATTCGGCGCGAATTCACCACAGGCACTGAGCAGCGCATACGATTCCCCCCGGAACGGTCGCCTCATCATGTCCTTGCGCCTGTAAGCCGCATAGCGCCGTTCGGCGTCCTACCGAGAAATCCGACACGCTTTCGAATGCCGGGACAGACGCTGCGGCTTGGCTTAAACTCGCGCCCCAGCATGAAGAACCCCAATCTGCAACTCGACGAGCATGGCCGCCTGCGCCATCTGCTCACGATCGAAGGACTGTCGCGCGAGCTGATCCTGTCGCTGCTCGACCGCGCCGCCGCTTTGGCCGAAGCCACCTCCGGCGCTGAAAAGAAGCTGCCGGTCCTGCCCGGACGCACCGTCGTCAACCTGTTCTTCGAAGCCTCGACGCGCACGCGCACGACCTTCGAGCTTGCCGCCAAGCGGTTGTCGGCCGACGTCATCAACCTGCAGATCGCCGCCAGCTCGACCAGCAAGGGCGAAACCCTGCTCGACACGCTCAAGACCATGGAGGCCATGCAGGCCGACATGTTCGTGGTGCGGCACGAATCCAGCGGCGCGGCGCACTTCTTCGCCGAGCATGCGGCCCCCGGCGTGGCCATTCTCAACGCCGGCGACGGTCGCCATGCGCATCCCACGCAGGGCCTGCTCGACATGTTCACGATCCGCGCGCACAAGGCGCCCGGGCGCACTGATTTTTCTGGGCTTTCGGTGGCTATCGTGGGCGACGTGCTGCACTCGCGCGTGGCCCGCTCGGACATTCACGGCCTGCGCATCCTGGGCTGCACCGACATTCGCGTGGTGGCGCCGCCACCGCTGATTCCGGTCGGTATCGAAAGCCTGGGCGTGCGCGTGTTCCACGAGCTGGATCGCGGCCTGGAAGGTGTCGACGTGGTGATCCTGCTGCGCCTGCAGAAGGAGCGCATGCTGGGCGCCTTCCTGCCTTCGCTGACCGAGTTCCATCACGACTTCGGCCTGACGCGCAAGCGCCTGGCCAGGCTCAAGCCCGACGCCGTCATCATGCATCCGGGGCCGATCAATCGCGGCGTCGAGATCGAGGGCGAGCTGGCCTACGACGAGCGCTCGCTGATCCTCAACCAGGTCACCCACGGCATCGCCGTGCGCATGGCCGTGATGGCCGAGATTCTCGGCGAAAGGCCGTCCGCATGAGCCTGCCCGCCTCCCTGCTGATCACCGGCGCCCGCGTGCTCGACCCGGTGTCGGGCGGCGACACCACAGCGCACGTCGGCCTGCGCAACGGACTCATCGACT
>JALRLM010000289.1 GCA_023254435.1 Hydrocarboniphaga sp. | reverse complement strand
GATGATGGGACGAAAGCGCAGCAGCGCGGCCTGATGGATGGCCTCGCGCGCGGGCAGGCCCTGGTCGCGCTCGGCCTCGATGGCGAAGTCGATCATCATGATCGCGTTCTTCTTGACGATGCCGATCAGCAGAATGATGCCGATGATGCCGATCACACCGAGGTCGCTGCCGGTGATCATCAGCATCAGCAGCGCACCGACGCCGGCCGACGGCAGCGTCGACAGGATGGTGAGCGGATGCACGTAGCTCTCGTAGAGCACGCCGAGCACGATATAGACGCAGACGATGGCGGCCAGGATCAGCCACAGCTGGTTGGACAGCGACTTCTCGTAGGCGCTGGCGGCGCCCAGAAAAGTCAGGTCCACGGCCGGCGGCATGCCGATGTCCTTCGCGGCCTGGCGGATGGCGGCCACGCTTTCGCCCAGCGAATAGCCGTCGGCGGTGTCGAAGCCGATGGTGGTGGCCGGATACTGCGCCACGTGCGTGACCTGCAGCGGCGCCTCGCGTTCGCGCACCGTGGCGAAGGCCGACAGCGGCACCGGCGAACCCGAACCCGACTGCAGATGCAGCAGGTTCAGCGATTCGGGCCGGTTGAGCAGGTCGGGCTTGGCTTCGAGAATGACGCGGTATTGGTTGGTCTCGGTGAAGATGGTGGAGACGATGCGCTGGCCGAAGGCGCTGTAGAGCGCATTGTCGACCGCCGACGCGGTGATCGACAGTCGCGCCGCGGTGTCACGGTCGATGTCGATGTAGGCCGCGCGGCCCTTGGCGCCGGCGTCGGTGATGGCGGTGCGAATCTGCGGCAGGTTCTGCAATGCGGCGGTGAGCCGGGTGGCCCATTCGGTGACCGTGGCGGTGTCGGCGCCTTCCATCGACACGCGGTATTGCGTGGGGCCGGTTTCGGCGTCGATGGTCAGATCCTGCGTGGGTTGCAGGAAGATCTGCATGCCGGGAATGTGCGACACGCGTGCGCGCAGGCGCTGCATGATCTCGTCCTGCGCGCTGCTGCGGTCGGGCTTGAGATTGATCAGCATGCGGCCGGTGTGCAGCATGGTGTTGTTGGCGCCGTCGACCCCGATGTACGAGGCCAGATTGGCCACGTCGGGGTCCTGCAGGATGGCGCTGGCGGCCTCCTGCTGCAGCTCGGCCATGCGCGCGTAGGACACGGTTTCGTTGGCCTGCGTGCGGGCCTGCAGCTGGCCGGTGTCCTGGGTCGGGAACAGGCCCTTGGGAATCACCACATAGAGCAGGGCGGTGAGCACCAGCGTGCCCAGCGCGACCAGCAGCGTCGAGCGCTGGTGCGCGAGCACCCAGCTCAGCCACACGTCGTAGCGGCGCACGATGGCATCGAAGCCGCGCTGCACCGCCGCGCCGATGCCGCGCGTGGGATGCAGGCTGTCGGGCTTGAGCCAGCGCGCGGCCAGCATCGGCACCAGCGTCAGCGAGACGATGGCCGAGATCAGGATGGTGATCGCCAGCGTCACCGCGAATTCGCGGAACAGGCGGCCGACGACGTCGCCCATGAACAGCAGCGGGATCAGCACCGCGACCAGCGAGATGGTCAGCGAGATGATGGTGAAGCCGATTTCGCTGGCGCCCTTGAGCGCGGCCTCGAAAGGCCTGGCGCCTTTTTCGAGGTGACGCGCGATGTTTTCGATGACGACGATGGCGTCGTCGACGACGAAGCCGGTGGCGATGGTCAGCGCCATCAGGCTCAGGTTGTTGAG
>JALRLM010000221.1 GCA_023254435.1 Hydrocarboniphaga sp. | reverse complement strand
GAAGACGCCGGATTGGCCTGCAGGCCATCGGCGCGCAGCGCCGGCATCATCGCCTCGAGCACGCGCGCGTCGAGCGGCGTGGTGGCGGCGTAATCGAGATAGATCATGAGGGTCTCAGGCCGCGCGTGGCGTCGCGCCCATGCGCGACCACACGTCGGTGGGAATGCGGTAGCGCCGGCGCGCCTCGCGGTGATCGTTGAGCCCGCTCATTTCGCGCTGCACGACGTACTCCCAGACCAGTTGCGCGGCGACGTCGACGAGAAGGCGTCGATCCGACTGCTGCGCATCGCTGAGCGCTTCGCCCGCCTGCTTCATGTCGAAGGCTTCGAGCGCCAGCAGCGCGGTTTCGATGCGCTGCGATGCGATCTTGAGCGTGTTGGCGCGGTCTTCGGCGGTCAGGGATTCGATCATGAGCGCAGGCTCCGGGCGATGTCGCCGAGTACCTGCAGGAAGCGCTCCACGTCGTCGAGCGTGTTGGCCACGCCCAGGCTCACGCGGATGGCGCCCTTGGCGGTCACGCGATCGAAACCCATGGCGACCAGCACGTGGCTGGGTTCGCCCGAGCCCGAGGCGCAGGCCGAGCCCGAGGACACCGCGATGCCCTTGCGATCCAGGGCCATCAGCAGGGCTTCGCCGTCGTAGCCGGCCAGCGCGAACTGCCGCGTATTGGGCAGGCGCGGCATGCCGTCGCCGAAGATGGTAATGCCGCCGATGGCGCGCAGGCCGGCGTCGAGGCGCTCGACCAGCATCGCGTAATGCGCGCAGCGCGCATCGAGTTCTTCCATCGCGAGTTCGGCCGCGCGGCCGAAGCCGGCGATGGCGGCGACGTTTTCGGTGCCACCGCGCCGACCGCGCTCCTGCGCGCCACCGTGCTGCAGCAGAGCCAGATCCACGTCGGAGCGCACGGCCAGCGCCGCGATGCCCTTGGGGCCGTAGATCTTGTGGCTCGACAGCGTGAGCAGGTCGGCGCCGAGCTCGTCCATGTTCACCGCGAGCTTGCCCACGGCCTGCACGGCATCCACGTGCAGCCAGGCGCCGGCCGCATGCACCAGCCCCGACAGCGCGGCGATGTCCTGGATCACGCCGGTTTCGTTGTTGGCGCGCATCAGCGACACCAGCCGCACGGGCTCGCCGGCGAGCGGGCGCTGCAGGGCGTCGGCGCCGATCAGGCCCCGCGCATCGACGGCGATGGCCTCCACCACCTGGCCCAGCGCGGCCAGCGATTCGGCCGCTTCCATCACCGCCGGATGCTCGGTGGCGCCATACAGCACGCGGCCGCGCTGATGCTGCGCCACGCCCTTGATCGCGAGGTTGTTGGCCTCGGTACCGCCCGAGGTCCAGATGATCTCGCGCGGCTGCGCACCGACCAGCGCCGCCACCTGCACGCGCGCCGCCTCGATGGCGTCGCGCGCCAGCCGGCCATAGCGATGCAGGCTCGACGGATTGGCGGCCGGCCCCGACAGGTAAGGCATCATCGCCTCGAGCACGCGGGCGTCGAGATGCGTGGTGGCGTTGTGGTCGAAATAGATCGGCACGGCGCGAAACCCTTCGTCCTAGACGTCGGACGATGCCTTGGACGGAGCCTTGGCAGCAGCCGGCGAATCGACCTGACTGGCACCGGCACCGCAGAAATCCGGCAGTTCGAGCTTGTCGATGGGCTGGCCGACCTCGGCCGGTGTCTGCACATCGAGCTGCTTGAGCGCACGGCAGACCTGCACCAGACGCTCGTCGAGCTGCTGGATGTGGTCGAGCATGGCGCTGATGGCATTGGCGACCGGATCGGGCATGTCACGGGTGACGCCGTAGGCGTCGAAGCCCAGCTTGCTGGCGATGTTCTGGGCACTGGCCGACAGCTCGGGCTTCTGCTCGTGGACGATGCGCGCCGGGATGCCGATGGCCGTCGCCCCTGCGGGCACGGCCTTGACCACCACGGCGTTGGAGCCGATGCGCGCGCCATCACCGACGGTGAAGGCGCCCAACACCTTGGCGCCCGAACCCACCACCACGTCGTTGCCCAGCGTCGGATGGCGCTTTTCGGCGGCCAGGCTGGTCCCGCCCAGGGTCACGCCCTGGTACAGCGTGCAGTCGTCGCCGACCTCGGCGGTCTCGCCGATCACTACGCCCATGCCATGGTCGATGAAGAAGCGCCGGCCCAGCCTGGCCCCCGGATGAATCTCGATCCCCGTGAGCCAGCGCGCCAGATGCGAGACGAAGCGACCCAGCCAGAACAGACGGCGACGCCAGAACCAGCTCGACAGCCGATGCGCCCACACCGCATGCAGACCCGGATAACAGGTCAGCACTTCCCATACCGAGCGGGCGGCGGGATCGCGTTCGAAAACGCTGCGGATGTCTTCGCGGATGCGGGCGAACATTGCGGTTCAAGGTGCGGGTGAACGGGTCCGGTTCAAGGCTCTTCAGCCCGAATCGGTATGTGATTGTACCGCCTGATTTCTCAGCAGCCGCTGGACGGGCCCGGGCGGGTCGCCCGGGGCGAGGCTCAGCCGCCCTCGCCGTCCGGCCTGGCGACGGCGCCCGGCTTGAGGCGCGGCGTGCGCTTCTTGGGCCGCTCCACCGACTTCAGGATGCCGCGCAGGATCGCCAGCTCGTTGGCGTCGGGCTGGGCGCGATTGAAGAACTGGCGCAACCGGCGCGAGGTCATGCGCGGATTGGCCGGGTCCAGAAAGCCCGTGGCCAGCAGCACGCGCTCCAGGTGTTCGTAGAACTGCTCCATCTGCTGCGCCGTGGGCAGCGCGAAGCGGCCATCCATCCATTCGGGATCAGACTTGAGCGAAACCTTGCCCGGCACGATCGCCGCGCGCCGCAGCTCCCAGCAGTACAACTGCACGGCGGCGGCCAGATTGAGCGAGGAATACGCCGGATTGGCCGGAATGCTGGTCAGCCGGTGGCAGCGGTCGAGCTCCTCATTGGTCAGGCCGGTGCGCTCGCAGCCGAACACCAGCGCCACGCGCGCGCCCGGCGCGGCGGCGGTATCGAGCAGTTTGGCGGCGGCTTCGCCGGGCGACAGCGGCTCGTCGCCCAGGTAGCGGCGCCGCGACGAGCTGCCGACGACCAGCGCGCAGTCCTGCACGGCGGCCTCCAGGCTGTCGTAGACGCGGGCGGCGTCGAGCACGACCTGCGCGTTGCTGGCCATGGCATTGGCCTGGTCGTCAGGGAAATGGCGCGGATTGACCAGCCGCAGCTGATCCAGCCCCATGACCAGCATGGCGCGCGCGGCCGAGCCGATATTGCCCGGATGCTGGGTGCCGCAGAGGACGACGACGATCTGGTTCAGGGCGCTGGCCGCGGGCGGCGGCGCCGAAGACGAAAGGGGCTCGGACATAGTTTGGTATTCTAGCGTCCGTCCCTCTCGCTCCTTGGCCCCGCCGTGCATCCTCTGGTGAACATCGCCGTTTCCGCCGCCCGCAGTGCCGGAAACTTCATCATGCGTCATCTCGAACGCGCCGATACCCTGCAGATCGAGCACAAGGGGCGCAACGATTTCGTGACCCTGGTCGACCGCGGCGCCGAAGCCGAGATCATCAGGACCGTGCACAAGGCCTATCCGGCCCACGCCATCCTCGGCGAGGAAGGCGGCCAGATCGGCGAAAACGAAGTCACCTGGATCATCGATCCGCTCGACGGCACCACCAACTTCCTGCACCGGCTGCCGCATTTCGCGGTGTCGATCGGCATCCAGGTCAAGGGTGTGCTGCAGCATGGCGTGATCTACGCGCCCTGCACGCAGGATCTCTACGTCGCCAGCCGCGGTGCCGGCGCCACGCTCAATAATCGCCGTATCCGCGTCTCCAACTGCCGCGATCTCGACCAGGCCCTGGTCGGCACGGGCGTGCCGATCCGCGCCGCCAAGCTGCCGGCCTACCTGCCGATGCTGAGCACCATCGTCGAGAACACCGCCGGCGTGCGCCGCGCGGGCGCCGCCTCGCTCGACCTGGCCTACGTCGCCGCCGGCCGCCTCGATGCCTATTGGGAGCTCGGTCTCAAGCCCTGGGACATCGCCGCCGGTATGGTGCTGGTGCAGGAAGCAGGTGGCATCGTCAGCGAGCTTTATGGCGAGGGCGATGCGCTCAACACCGGCAACATCCTGGTCGGCAACGCCAAGCTGCACGGCCAGTTCGCCGACATGCTCAAGGCTGCACGTCCGGGCTTCACCGCCTCGGACGAGTCCGGCGCCTGATTCGCCCCGCCACGCAGACGCCGGAACAGTTGCTGCATCGAGGTTGCTGAACCCGACATCCACTTCACCACATAAGCCGCCGCGAGCCCGATGGAAATCGCGAATCACCTGATCCTCGTGGGCGGCCTGCTGTTCATCGTCTCGATCCTGGCGTCCATCCTGTCGCCACGGCTCGGCGTCCCCCTGCTGCTGGTGTTCCTGATCGTCGGCATGCTGGCCGGCGAGGAAGGGCCCGGCGGCCTGCAGTTCCACGATTACGCGCTGGCCAACCTGGCCGGCACCGCGGCGCTGGCCGTGGTGCTGTTCGACGGCGGCATGCGCACGCGCATGACCACCTTCCGCGTCGGTCTGCGGCCGGCAGTGGCGCTGGCCTCGGTTGGCGTCCTGCTCACCACGCTGGTGGTCGGCGGCTTCGCAGCCTGGTGTCTCGATCTGTCGCTGGCCGAGGGCTTGCTGATCGGCGCCATCGTCGGCTCCACCGACGCCGCGGCGGTGTTCTCGTTGCTGCACACCAACGCCGTGCATCTCAACGAGCGCGTGACATCGGCGCTGGAGATCGAATCGGGCACCAATGACCCGATGGCGGTGTTCCTGACCCTGGGGCTGCTGCAGTACCTGCAGTCGCCGGCCGACTACCACTGGTACGAAGGCCTGATCTTCTGGGTCGAGCAGATGGGCCTGGGCGTGCTGTTCGGCATCTTCGGTGGCCGCGCACTGGCCTGGGCGCTGAACCGGCTGAACCTGTCCGATTCGCTGTATCCGCTCATGGCCCTGTTCAGCGGCCTGTTCATCTTCGGACTCACCTCGACCTTGCACGGCAGCGGCTTTCTGGCCGTGTACCTGGCCGGCGTGGTGCTGGGCAATCGCAAGGTGCGCGCCTTCGGCGGCATCCGCCGCTTTCACGACGGCGTGGCCTGGGCTTCGCAGATCGGCATGTTCGTGATCCTGGGCCTGCTGGTGACGCCCAGCAAGATGCTGCCGCTGGCGATTCCCGGCGTGCTGATCAGCCTCGTGCTGATCGTTATCGCGCGGCCGCTGGCGGTGGCGCTGTCGCTGGCGCCGTTCCGCTTCCCGTGGCAGGAACAGGCCTACATCGCCTGGGTCGGCCTGCGCGGATCGGTGCCCATCGTGCTGGCGACGTTTCCGTGGCTGGCCGGCATCGAGAACGCGTCGGTGGTCTTCAACATCGCCTTCTTCATCGTGCTGGTGTCGCTGGTCGTGCAAGGCTGGAGCGTGGCGCCCGTCGCCCGCCTGCTGGGCCTGCAGATGCCGGCCACCACAGCGATGGTGCATCGCAGCGACTTCGACCTGCCCGGCACGCGCGGCTACGAGATCGTGAGCTACCAGATCGGCGAAACCAGTCCGCTGATCGGCCTCAAGTCCAAGGATCTGCCCATCATCGATACCTCGCGCATCGTCTGCGTGGCGAGGCGCGGCAAGGTCATCAGCTATCGCGAATGGGGCGCGCTGCGCTCGGGCGATCACATCGCCCTGCTGGCCTCGCAGGAGGAACTGCCGGAACTCGACGAGGTGTTCCGCGCCGACGGCGGTCACGTGAAGCTCAAGTCCAAGACCGCCAAGCCGCGCAAGGAAGCCAGCGCGGAGGCGCGCTACTTCGGCGAATTCGGCATCGACCTGCGTGCGCCCGCCACCGCGCTCAGCGACGCTTACGGCCTCGATCTGCCGGAATCCGCCAAGCACCGCAGCGTGGTGGAATTCTTCACCTCGGTGATTCCGCGCCCGGTGGTGGGCGATCGCCTGCGCCTGGGCGAAATGGAACTGGTGGTGAAGAAAATGGAAGGCGACAAGGTGACCGAAATCGGCCTGCGCCTGCCGCACTGAGCGGTCGGCCAGACAGGCTGGCACCGCCACGGGCATCGATCACGCACGTGGCACGCGAACATCCGGCGGCAAGGCGCCGCCAAAAACCGAGCCGGGCCCTGACCGGGCCCTGAAATGGAAAAGGCGCCTTAAGGCGCCTCGTCCACCACTTCGTCCTGCGGAGGCAGCAAGTCCTCGCGCGAAATGCCCAGCACGATCGCCAGGCCCGTCGACACGTAGATCGACGAGTAAGTCGCCACGATCACGCCGACGATCAGCGCCACCGAGAAGCTGTGCACGCTGTGGCCGCCCATGATCAGCAGCGCGCTCAGCACCAGCAGCGTGGTCAAGTGCGTGATCACCGAACGCAGCAGCGTCTGGTTGATCGACAGGTTCACGACCTCGAAGATGCTGGCGCGACGCTGCGCGATCAGGTTTTCGCGCACGCGGTCGTAGATGACGATGGTTTCGTTGTTGGAGTAGCCGATCAGCGCGAGGATGGCGGCCAGCGTGGTCAGGTCGAATTCGACCCAGAAGATCGACAGGAAACCCAGCGCCATCATCGAATCGTGAATCAGTGCGGCCACCGCGCCGACCGAGAACTTCCACTCGAAGCGCAGCATGATGTAGATAGCGATGCCGACGAAGGCGAACAGCAAGGCCAGCGCGCCCTTTTCGGTCAGCTCCTCGCCGACCTGAGGGCCGACGAAGTCGATGCGGCGCAGCTGCACCTGCTCGTTCTGGGCATCGAGCGCCTGCAGAATCTTGGAGCTGACTTCGGCGGACTTCGCGTTGTCGGCCGGAGGCAGGCGGATCAGCACATCCTGGCTGGTGCCGAAGTACTGCACGGTGGCGCGATCGTAGCCGCCGGTGGCCAGATGCGCGCGCACGTTGTCGAGTTCCACCGTCTTCGGATACGTGACTTCGACCAGCACGCCGCCGGTGAAGTCGATACCGAAGTTGAGGCCCCGAAAAACCAGCAGCAGCACGGTGACGAGCGTCAGCACCGACGACACCACCAGGCCCACCTTGCGCTGGGCCATGAAGTCGATATTGGGAACGCGGGCGAAGAATTTCATCGTGAGTCCCCTTTACCAGATCGGCAGGTCGTTCATGCGCGCGCGGCGCCCGAACACCAGATGCGCCAGCGCACGCGAACCGACGATGGCGGTGAACTGCGAGGCGACGATGCCCAGCGCCAGCACCACGGCGAAGCCACGCACCGGGCCGGCGCCGACCGCGATCAGCACGATGGCGGCGATCAGCGTGGTGATGTTGGCGTCGGCAATGGTCAGGAAGGCGCGGTCGTAACCGGCCTCGATGGCCTTGGCCGGACTCATGCCGTTGCTCAGTTCTTCGCGGATGCGCTCGTAGATGAGCACGTTGGCGTCGACCGCGATACCCATGGTCAGCACCAGGCCGGCGATGCCGGGCATCGACAGCGTCGCCTGCAGCAGCGACAGGCCGGCGATCAGCAGCAGCAGATTCAGCGTCAGCGCGGCGATGGCGAACAGGCCAAACACCTTGTAGTAGACGCACATGAACAGCGCCACCATGCCTAAGCCCAGCGCCGCGGCCTGGAAGCCCTTGCGGATGTTGTCGGCACCGAGGCTGGGGCCGACCGTGCGCTCCTCGACGATGTCGACGGGCGCGGCGAGCGCGCCGGCCTTGAGCAGCACGGCGAGGTTCTGCGCTTCCTTGCTGCCCAGGCCCGTGGTCTGGAACTTCTTGCCGAATACGCCGCGGATGCTCGCCACCGAGATGATCTCGTCGACGTTGCGATGCTCGCGGATCGCCTCGCCCTTGGCGTTGTAGGTGGTGGTCACCTGGCGCTCGCGGAACAGCACCGCCATCGGCTTGTTGATGTTCTTCTGAGTGAACTCGAGCATGCGCTTGGCGCCCTGTCCGTCCAGCGTCACCGACACCATCGGCGTACCACTTTGCTGATCGATGCCGGGCTGGGCGTCGACCAGCTGCGCGCCGCTGGCGATGATCTCTTTCTTGAGCAGGTAGGGAATGTGGCCTTCGCGCGTGTAGAACAGCTCGGTGCCGGCCGGCGCGACGCCCGAAGCCGCGGCACCGGCCGCGTCTCCCGATTCATCCACGGCGCGATATTCCAGCGTCGCGGTGGCGCCCAGCAGCTCCTTGACTCGCGTGGGGTCCTGCACGCCGGGCAGCTGCACGAGAATGCGATTGAGACCCTGGCGCTGCACCACCGGTTCGGCCACGCCGAGCTGGTTGACGCGATTGCGCAGCGTGATGAGGTTCTGCTGGATGGCGAAGGTCTGGATACGCTGCGCTTCGGCATCGGAAATGCGCGCCACCAGCGTCAGTGGACGCTCGGGCGGCGTGCTCAGCGCCAGCTCGCGATATTCGCGGGCGATGTACTGGCGCGCGGCATCGAGCTTGTCGGCATCGGTGAAGTCGATCTCGACGCCGTCGCCGGCCTGACGACGGCCGGTGTAGCGGATCTCTTCCTTGCGCAGCGCCGACGGCAGCTCGACGACGTAGTTCTCGATCGCTTTCCTGCGCACCGTGTCGACGTCGACCTCGAGCAGAAAGTGCACGCCACCACGCAGGTCCAAGCCGAGCGCCATGGGCTTGGCGCCCAGTGCCGCGAGCCAGGCCGGCGTCTTCGAGGCCAGATTCAGCGCCACCACGTACTGGTTGCCCAGTTCGCGCTTGAGCACGTCGCTGGCATGCAGCTGCGCTTCGGCGCTCGGGAAACGGGCGACCCAGCGGCCCGACTCCAGGCGGCTCGAGTCGGGCGCGAGCTGCGCCTGCGCGAGTGCCTCGTCGACGCGCTTGCCGACGCCGTCGGGCAAGGCATCGCCCGATTCCAGCGAGATCTGCACCGACGGGTCTTCACCGTAGAGGTTGGGCGCCGAATACAGCGCGCTCAACACGGTGGTGACCAGCAGCAGGAGGTACTTCCAGGTGGCGTAGGGACGCATCGACGACTCCGGCGGCGCGTCGCAGCGGCGGGCCGATCAGGCCAGGCTGCGACGGCGACTGTCTGACGGGCTTGAAGCCTTAGAGGGTCTTGAGCGTGCCCTTGGGCAGAACGCTGCCGACCGCGCCCTTCTGCACCTTGACGTTGACGCCTTCGGCGATTTCGAGCGTCAGGTAGGCCTCGCCGATGGCGGCGACCCTGCCGGCCAGACCGCCGCTGGTGACCACTTCATCGCCCTTGGCGATCTTCTCGAGCATCTGGCGATGCTCCTTGCTGCGCTTCATCTGCGGACGGATCAGCAGGAAGTAGAAGAGGACGAACAGAACGGCCAGAGGAGCGAACTGAACCAGAGCGTTGGGCTGCTGGGCAGCTGCAGCCTGGGCGTACGCCGGGCTGATGAGGAAGTCGAGCATGGATTGGGATCAGGAAAGGGCCAGGGGCCGAAAAAACGAGCGGCGGATTATGCCATAAGGTCTTTCGTCGGCCGTTCAAGGGCGCTGATCCGCATCCGACTACGGTCGATCGTCGTAGGGTCGCTGTCCTGCATACGACCCACTATGATCCGCGCATGTCCAAGAAAGTGCGTGCCGCCGCCCTCGACGACAGCCAGCCGCCCTCGGGCGCCCTGCGCTGGCGCTTCGCGGGGTTCGTACTCGAGGAATCGCGGCGCGAGCTGACCCGTGACGGCGTGGTGCTCAAGCTCGAACCCAAGCCGCTCGATGCACTCATGCTGCTGCTGCGCCACGTCGGCGAGCTGATCACCAAGGAAGAGATCATCGCCTCGGTGTGGGGTGGTCGCGCGGTGACCGACAACGTCATCGCCCGCTGCATCGCCAAGCTGCGCGAGGTGCTCGGCGACGATCCCGACGTTCGCGTGGTCACCGTGCATGGCTTCGGCTATCGCCTCGACGCCACCGTGGAGCGCGATCACGTGCGCGCCGCGCCCGTCGAGGATTTCCAGCGCATCGGCGCTGGCCAGCGCCTGCCGCTGCGTCCCTACTGGGTACTGGAGCGACGGCTCGAACCCGGCACCGAAGTCTGGCTGGCGCGACACGAGAAGACGCGCCAGCTGCGCGTCTTCAAGCTGGCGTTCACCCCGGCCGAGCTCAGCGCGCTGAAGCGCGAGATCACGCTGCAGCGCTTTCTGCTCGACGCCCTGCCCAAGGCACGCTGGCGCATCGAGATCCTGGACTGGAATCTCACCGAGGCGCCGTGGTTCCTCGAAATGGGCTACGAGCCCCTGGGCAGCCTCAAGCTGTGGTCCGAGGCCCAGGGCGGCCTGTCGCAGATCCCGCTCGCCACGCGCCTGGACCTGATGATTCAGACCGCGCTCGCCATCGGCGAAGCCCACGCCGTCGGCGTGCTCCATAAGGACATCAAGCCTTCCAACCTGCTGATCCGCATGGGCGCGGACAGCCGGCCCGAGGTCGCGGTCTGCGATTTCGGCTCGGGCCGCGTCGACTTCGATCGCCTGCAGGCCCTGGACATCACGCGGCTGGGCCTGACGCGCACCAGCGCCTCGCTCGACGACAGCGGCGGCACCGCGCTCTATCTGGCGCCCGAGCTGCTGGCCGGCCAGGGCTCGACCACGGGTTCGGACATCTATGCGCTGGGCGTGATGCTGTACCAGCTCGTGATCGGCGACCTGCGGGCGCCGCTGTCGCCAGGCTGGGAGCGCCAGATCGACGACGAACTGCTGCGCGAGGACATCGCCGCCGCCGCCGACGTGCAGCCCGAGCACCGCCTGCGCTCAGCAACCGATCTGGCCACCCGCCTGCGCGATCTCGACGCCCGGCGCCGCCAGCGCGAACAGGACCAGCGCCAGGAACAGGCCGCGGCGCTGGCACAACGGCAGCTCGAGCGCTCGCGTCTGGTTCGGCGCTGGCAGAGCGTGGTCGCGCTGGCCCTGGCCGCCGGCCTGGCGATCGCCTTCGTGCTGTACCGGCAGGCCAGCCGTGCGCAGGCACGCGCGCAGACCGAGGCCGAGATCGCCTCGGAAGTCACCCGCTTCGTCAACGAGGATCTGCTCGGCGCCACCGACGCCGAGCGCGTCGGCAGCGGACGCAGCGTCACCATCGGCTCGCTGCTCGACACCGCACGCCAGCGCCTGCAGACCCGCTTCGACGGCGCCCCAGCCGTTCACGCCGAACTGGCTCACACCATCGGCATCGCCTATTCCAGCCTCGGTCTCGAAACCGAGGCGCGCTCGGTACTCAACGCGGCGCTCGAGCAGGACAGCCCGCTGCTGGGCGCCGACCATCCCACGCTGAGGCGCATCCACAGCCGCCTGGGATGGCTCGGCATCGAAACGGCCGATTACTCCCAGGCCCAGAGCCATCTCGAAGCCTTGCTGAAACTGTCCATGGGTGCGCAAGACGACAAGGCGGAGTCCGACCGCCAGGGCGCTGCCTATGGCTTGGCGCGCCTGCGCTTCGAGATGGGTTACTTCGCCGAAGCCGCCGCACGCTACCGCAGCCTGCTCGGCGAACTGCGCAAGGCGCCCACGCCCGACGAGCGCCTGATCGTCGACCTCGACTGGGACCTCGCCGAGGCCCTGTTCGAGACCCACGAGTGGGCCGAGGCCGACGATCTGCTCGCCAACGCTCAGGCCTACATCGACCGCGAAGGCTTCGTCATCGACAGCACCTACCGGCTATGGCTGGACGTGAGCCGCATCTATGCCCTGCAGGCTCGCGAGCAGCTGGCCGAAGCCGAAACCCGCTGCGCGGCGCTGGACCGGGTGGCTTCGGAGTCGCTCGGCGAACGCCATCCGATCAGCGTCTCGGCCTCGCACCTGATGGGCATGATCCGCATCAAGCAGGGCCGTCCGGCCGAAGCGCTGGTCTCGCTCGAAAACGCGCTGCGCTACAAGCTCGTGCGGCTGGGACCGGATCACTATTCCACGCGCATGACGCAGATGCGCATGGCCGAAGCCAAGATCCAGCTCGGCCGCATCGCCGAGGCGCTGGCGGCGCTCGATCCGCTCTGGCGCGGCTCGGCCACCACGCTGGGCGCCGACCATCCGCACACGCTCGACATTCAGCGTGTCCTGGCCGAAGCCAAGGCAGCCTCGGGCCAGCTCAAGGAGGCGGAAGCCGATTTCCGTCAGATGCTGATGCTGGCCGGCCATCGCATGCCGCCCGGCAACAACCGTATCGCATGGGCGCATTACGGACTGGGCCGCGTGCTGATTCGCGAGAACCGGCTGGACGACGGCATGGCCGAGCTGCGCATGGCCCGTGGTCTGTTCCTCAAGGGTTTCGGCCCGGAGCATTCCCAGATCGCGGTCATCGACGCGATCCTGGCCTCGCCGGGGACGGTGACGTCCTCGCACCGCGTGTCCTGATCGGCAGCCTATGGCGCGACGCACTACCGGCGGAGCAGGCCGGCGGTCGGCCAGGATTTCAGCCTGCCGGGCGGCGGGCAAAAAAAACCGCCGCGTCACCCCCCGGTAACGCGACGGTCCCCCGTCGATCGGGCTCAGATCTGGCCGACTCGTGCGATGCCCCCGCGCCGCAAGAGTCGATCCAGCCGACGACCATCCGATCGGCACCGACCCGGGTCTCCCTTGATCGATGCAAGCTCAGTCTGCGCCTGAGCCTTCGTTCATACCTGTCGGATTACTGAAGAATTCGTGACTTCTTGACGTCCACTCAGAGGGCAATGGGGGATTCAGTCGGTCGTCAGCAATCCGTCAAGACTTGCTGTGATCGTCCGCACAGAATGGCGCCGAAACGGGGGCCAGACGCCGAGCGCATGGATCCCGCCTTGGGGAATCGGTACGGGAGAGTGGGTTATGAGCAAGCAATCGACGGTCGCCGCCATGCCGGCGTGAATCGGCGCACTCCGCGTAGGGCTCCTGCGTAGCGCCTCATCGTCCCGGCCTTCCGGCCGGGCACCTCTTCAAATCAAAAAGGCCGGACATGGAAAGCATCCATGTCCGGCCTTTTTGATTTCGAGCCTTCCCGAAAGGCTCACTCCGCAGCGGCGGTCTGGGCCGCCGCTGCGGATCAGGGCTTTACTCCGAACAGTAAGGCGCTTCCGGGTTGGCCTCCTGCGGCAGGGTCGGCGTCGTCGACGGCCAGGGCACTTGAGCCGCCGCGAAGCTGGCGGTGCAGTCGCTGGCGACCGTGATGTCGAAGACCACCCAGTTCCGGGTCTGCGCGTTCTCGCCGGGGGGCGGCGTGAACACCTGGGTCAGACCGTTGGCGCGCAGCTCGACGCGAGCCGGCGAACCCGTGATGCCGGCCGGAGGACTGCTGCTGTACTGGTTGACGAAGTAGCGATAGGTGCCAACCCGCGGACGCAGCACCGTCACCACCTCGGGACCGAAGGAGTCCGTATCGTCGACGTCGAGGTTGGCGAACGGCTCATCGGTGAGACTGCCACGGTAGGTGTACGAGATGTGACCGCCCTCGGGGCGCAGCAACCAGGAGTCGAGATCGCTGGGCGTCTCGCCCCAGGTCAGCGTCACCGTGAAGCCGGTGGCGTCACCCAGGCTCACCAGCTGCAGGCAGCTGTCGGTGATATCGAGTGCTTCACCCGTCGTGCTCAGGGAACGGGTCGAGGACACCTGGGCACCGAGGTTGCCGACCAGCGTCAGGGTGGAGTTGGAACGCACCGGAATCTGGAAGCTGCCGTCCTCGCCCGTTCTGGACGTCGACGTGCCCGTGTAGTCGGTGCCGTTGGAGTGGATGCGCACACCCGCCACGCGGGCGCCGGTCTCGTCCTGAACGCAGCCGGTCACCGTCACCGTGTTGTAGACCTGATCGGCGTTCCAGTAGGTGAAGTGCGCGACCGTGCCTTCGTAATAGTCGCCGTCCGGGCCGGTCTGCAAACTCGCGCTGCCCTCCTCGATCCAGCGACCGCTGGCGGTGTCGAAGTAGAACAGCGGGATCGAATCCGGCCGGGTCGACGAACGGGTGTCGACCGGGATGCGGATGGTCGCCGTGGAGCCGCTCCTGAGATTGGTCGGCGTACCGTCTTCCCGGGTCAGGTTGACCGACAGCGCGCCGAAGCTCTCGATAGGGGCCGCGTCGTCGTTGGTGAAGTCGCCGGGCATGTTGTCGGGCGAAGTCGACGGACGGACGTCGGTCAGCGTCACGTTGACCATGCCGGTGGAGTCGATGGCGTTGGCCGGGAAGCTCACCGAAGCCGGCGACCCCGAAATGGCCACGTCGCCGCCAGCCGCCGGGTCGATGGTCGAGGTGGCACCCACCGGCAACATCACCACGGACACGTACGAAGCGGCGGCTTCCGCCACCGGTGCGATGCGGAAATTGCGCTCGTAGCCGGTCTTGGTCACTTCGAGCATCGCGCGCTCGCCCACGGGAACACCTTCGAGCGTGAACTCGCCGCTCGCGTTGGTGGTGGTGGTGACGCTGCCCACGTTCACGCTGGCGCCTTCGATCTGGGCGCCGCTCACGGTGTCGACCACGCGGCCGACGATGCTGCCGGTCACGGTGGGCGGGGCGGTCACGGTCAGCGTGACCGCGTCGGACGCCGAGCCGCCCGCGCCGGTGCAGGTCAGGGTGTAGGTGGGGCTGCCAGCCGCGGCCGGCGTCACCGCCTCGTTGCCGCTGGCGCTCTTGGTTCCGGTCCAGGCGCCGCTGGCGGTGCAGCCCGTGGCATCGGTGGAGGTCCAGGTCAGCGTCGAGCTGCCGCCCAGCGTGACGGCCTCGGGACTTGCGGTCAGGTTGACCGTGGGGGCCGGCGGGGTGGTACCACCGCCGTCATCGTCATCGTTGCCTCCACCGTCACCACCGCAGGCCGTGAGCACAACGGAACCAGCCGCCATCAGGGCGGCAAGCCACTGCTTCTTCATGGTCAATCTCCCTATCGCTTACCAAAATGAAGTCGAGCCCCGCCGTGGATGCTCCACGGTGCAGAAACTCGGCCTACCCCAGCATCGTTTTGTCCCCCAACAACGCCGGGGACGCTATGGCGCGATCTCGTTCCATGATCGCGACGCGAAATAGACGAGCGGTTTAATACCACTATCCCGGCACATTGTTGAGACCCAGTTCCGGGTGCGGTCGCATCGGGACCGTAAAACAACCGCCTGAAAAAGCGCTCGAACCCGCCTGCCGATTCGGCCCGGCGGCCGCTCGTGCGATCATGCGCGCATGTCCGCACCCCTTAACCTTTTCGCCACCGCACCGCGCGGCGTCGAACCGCTGCTCGCCGCCGAACTGACCCGCCTGGGCGCCACCGATACCAAGGAGCGCAAGGGCGGCATCGCTTTCGTCGGCGACCTCGAATGTGCCTACCGCGCCTGCCTGTGGTCGCGACTGGCCAACCGCATCCTGCTGCCGCTGTCCACGTTTCCGCTGACCGACGCCGACTCGCTCTACGCCGGTGCCGCCGCCATCGACTGGACCGCGCTGTTCGCGCTCGACAAGCGCTTCGCCATCGAAGTGGCAGGCCGCTCGGCCGCCGTCACGCACACGCATTACGCCGGGCTCAAGGTCAAGGACGCCATCGCCGACGCCTTTCGCAAGCAGTTCGACGCGCGCCCCAACGTCGACACCGACAGCCCCGACATCAGCATCCACGTTCATCTCGACCGCGCCCAGGCCACCATCAGCCTCGACCTGTCGGGCGAGAGCCTGCATCGGCGCGGCTATCGCAGCGGCGCCGGCGAAGCGCCGCTCAAGGAGAACCTGGCCGCCGCCATCCTGATGCGCTCGGGCTGGCCCGAAGTCGCCGCCGCCGGCGGCGGTCTGGTCGACCCCATGTGCGGCTCGGGCACGCTGGTGCTGGAGGCCGCGATGATCGCGGCCGACATCGCGCCGGGTCTCAAGCGCTTGAAGTACGGCTTCGAGGCCTGGTCGCAGCACGACGCCGATCTGTGGCGGACGATTCGCGCCGAAGCCACGGGCCGCAAGTCGGCGGGCCTGTCCCGGCTGCCGCCGCTATGCGGCAGCGACACCGATGCCGGCGTGCTGCGCAAGGCCGCACAAAACGCGGCCAATGCGGGCCTGGCGAACCACATCCGCTTCGAGCAGCGCGACGCGCTCGACGCACGCCCGGTCGGCGATGTGCCGGGCCTGCTCGTCACCAATCCGCCCTATGGCGAACGACTGGGACAGGAAAGCGAAATCATCAAGCTGTATTCGCTGTTCGGCGCCACGCTCAAGCAGCACTTCGGCGGCTGGAAGGCGGCCGTGTTCACCTCGCGCCCCGACCTGTCGCCGCGCCTGGGCCTGCGTGCCAGCGCCATGCACACGCTGTTCAACGGCGCCATCGAGTGCAAGCTGCTGCAATTCGCGATGGCGGCGCGCGAGCCTTCGCTGGTCGAGTCGGCGCTGTCGCAGGCGCCGACCGGCGGCGAAGACTTCGCCAACCGCCTGCGCAAGAACTGGAAGCACCTGGCCAAGTGGGCGCGCCGCGCAGGCGTGAACAACTACCGTGTCTACGACGCCGACCTGCCCGACTACGCGCTCGCGGTCGATCTCTACGAGACACCGGACCTGCATGTGCACGTGCAGGAATACGCCGCGCCCGACACCATCGATCCGGCCAAGGCCGAGAAGCGCCTGCGCGAAGCCCTGGCGCAGTTGCAGGTCATCCTCGCCGTGCCGGCCGCACGTATTCATTACAAGCTGCGCAAGTCGCAGCGCGGATCGGCGCAATACACCAAGCAGGACGAAAGCCGTAAGTTCGACACCGTGGTCGAGCACGGCTGCAAGCTGTGGGTGAATTTCGAGGACTATCTCGACACCGGCCTGTTCCTCGATCACCGGCCGATGCGCCTGCGCATCCAGAAAGAAAGTGCGGGCAAGCGATTCCTCAACCTGTTCTGCTACACCGGCAGCGCCACGGTGCATGCCGCCGTCGGCGGCGCCGAGGCGACGACCTCGGTCGATCTGTCGAACACTTATCTGGACTGGGCCGACCGCAACCTGCTGCTCAACGGCCACGACACGCGCTCGCCCTGGGCCACGCACAAGCTGGTGCGCGCCGATTGCCTGGCCTGGCTGCGCGATCAGGCGGCTGATCGAAAGTCGCCGCGCTTTGATCTGATCTTTTGCGATCCACCCACCTTCTCCAACTCCAAGAAGATGGAAGGCGTGCTCGACACGCAGGAAGATCACGCCGAGATGATCCGCAACGCCGTCGCGCTGCTGGCGCCGGGCGGCAAGCTGTACTTCTCCACCAACCGCCGTCGCTTCAAGTTCGACGATGCGCTGAGCGCGGAGTTTGCCGTACAGGAGATCAGCCACCAGACGCTGGACGAGGACTTCAAGCGTCCGCCGCCGGCGCATCGCAGCTGGATGATCCAGTCGCGCTGAGACTCAGCGTTTCAGCAGCGGCGAGACTTGCGCCTGCACCTGCCCGCTCGCCAGCAGGCGCACGGCGATGTAGCCCGGATGCAGCGACAGCGCCTCCACACGCACGCGCTCGACCTCGATCTGCGCCAGGCCGTCCGATCGCGTCGCCAGGCTGCGGGCGAGTTCGCCTGCGGCTTCGCGGCCCTGCGCTTCGAGCGGCTCCAGCGGCAGCACCGCGCGCCTTTGCAGCTCGGCGATCAGGTCGGGCGACAGCAACCAGTCGGCGGCCTGCAGCAGCCGGTCTCGCGTGTCCAGGGTGTAGGCCAGACCACGCAATCGCAGTTCATGCCCGGCGTCGTCGATGTAGGGTTCGCCGCGCAGAAAGACAGTCGCTTTCGTGCGCCGCCATAGCGGGCCACCTTCCACACGCAGGCGCAGCACCAGTTTCGAGCCGTCGCTACCGGCCGCCACGCCCTTGACCTTGAGGCTGTACTTTTCCCAGCGCAGCCGGCCCTGGTCGAGCGCGTCTTCCATCGCCTCACCGAGCTTGCGCAGGTTCACCGCCACGGGCAGCGCGAGCGTGAAGCGATTGCCCAGATAGTCGACGATGCGCGGCGACGGCAGGGGCTGCGCTTCGGGCGCGATGGGCCGGTCGCCGACGGCGAGCTGCAACAGGCCTTCGAAGCCCAGGCCCAGCAGCAGATCGCCATCGCGCGTCGTCACCGGATTGGCCAGGAACAAGGCGCTGGGCCTGTGCAACAGGATCAGGTCGACGTCATCGCGCAGCGACACCGCGCCATGAGCCGAGCGCCACAACTGGCCGGCGCGCGCCGCCAGATCGGCTTTCTCGTTGAGGCGCCGATCGAGTTGCTCGATCCAGCGGGGCTGCGCGGCGCGATAGCGGTCTTCGAGCAGGCTGCGCAGCGACACGTCGGGCAAGTGATCGAGCTGGAGCCGGGCCTGCTCCACGTCGACGCCGGAACGCAGATTCGAATGGATGCGGTACTGCGTATCGACCGCGGGCGCCAGCGAGCCGTCGATGCGCCCACGCAGGCTCCAGCGCACGGGCGCGCTGCCCTGCCCGCTGATCTCCGAAGAAAACGCCAGCAGCGGCGGCTCGGCGCGCAGCCGCAGAGGCGTGCGCTGCGCATTGCCGTGCAGGTGAATGCGCGGATCGGACACCAGAGGCAGGCGCAGCCTGATGCGCTCGTCGATGACCTCGCTGCGCGGCAAGGCCTGATCGAGCGCCTGTTCGAGTTCCGCGATCGGCAGACGCAGCGTGACTTCCACACGCGAGACCTGCTCGAGCACGGGCGGTGGCGCAGCCGGTGGCAACTGCTCGTCGCTGTCGATGTGGCGCGTGCAGGCCGACAGAGCGAGCAGGCCCAGCGCGGAGAGTGTGGCGGCCTTTCTGGCCATGGCGACGGTCGATGCGATCCTGCCCGGACTATAGAGCACGCCAGGGCATGCGCAGGCTCAGCGATCCGGTTCCAGCAGATGCGCGCCGGGACCGCGTTCGGCCAGTTCGTCGCAGGGGTTGCGCAGGCGGCAGGCCTTGATCGACAGGCAGCCGCAACCGATGCATTCGCCGAGCTGATCGCGCAGGCGCGTGAGCTGCTCGATGCGGGCGTCGAGTTCCTGCTTCCAGCGTGCCGACAGGCGAGCCCAGTCGGCGGCGTCGGGCCCATGGCCTGCGGGCAGGCTTTGCAGTGCCGCACCAATCTCGGCCAGCGGCACGCCGACGCGCTGCGCGATCTTGATCACCGCCACGCGACGCAGCACCTCGCGCGCATAGCGACGCTGGTTGCCGGCGTTGCGCTCGCTGCGGATCAGCCCGCGCGATTCGTAGAAATGCAAGGTCGACACCGGCAGTCCGCTGCGACGCGCCACCTCGCCCACGGTCAGCGCGCGCTGCAGGTCGGCGACCGAGGTGCTGCCGGTGGCGGGCTTGTGTGCGGGCACGGCGTCGATGCTCTTGACCTCAAGTTAAGTTGAGGTTTTACGCTGCCTTCCACTGCCCGGCAAGCCCCTGCCGCCGCCCCTGTCATCAAGGCCAAACGCATGAACGCTCCCGTCCCATCATCACCCTCGCCGCCGCCCGGCACCCTGCGCCTGGCGCTGATCCTCGGCAGCACACGCGAAGGCCGCTTCTGCGATCGCGTCGCACAGTGGCTGTCCGCCGAGCTCGCGCCGCAGACCGACTGGAGCATCGACCTCGTCGATCCCGCCGACCTGGCCCTGCCCGTGCGCCACGAGCGCAGCGACCGCGATGCCGTGCGCGAGCTGCAGCGACGCCTGGAAGCCGCCGACGCCTTCATCGTCGTCACCCCCGAGTACAACCACGGCTATCCGGCCGCGCTCAAGCATCTGATCGACACGGTTCATTCGCCCTGGCAGGCCAAGCCCGTGGGCTTCGTCTGCTATGGCGGCGTGTCGGGCGGGCTGCGCGCGGTGGAGCAGCTGCGGCAGGTTTTTGCGGAGCTGCACGCCACCACGATTCGCGACTGTGTCAGCTTCGGCAACGTCTGGGACCAGTTCAGCGCCGAAGGCCGCTTGTGGGCGCCGGAGCAGGCGCAGCGCTCGCTGGCAACGCTGCTGGGACGCCTGCAGTGGTGGGCGCTGGCATTGCGCGAGGCACGCGACCGCTGCCCCTACGCCGAATCGCACAGGCCGGCGCCGGCACCGCCGCAGCCTGCCATCCTGTTCAACGTCTTCAGACCCAAGCCCGGCAAGCTCGACGAATTCATCGAGCTGCAGACCGCCGCCCTGCAGCGCTTCGCGCAGACCGTGGACGGCTGGCGCGGTGGCCAGCTGCATCGCTCCGTGGACGGCAGCTCGGCCCTCATGATCACGGCCTTCGACAGCGCCGATCACCACCGCCGCTGGACCGAGTCCGAGTCCTTCGCCCCGCATCGCGAGCGCATCCTCGACATCATCGAGAACGCCGAGCGTGGCTACTATGAGCGGGTTTACCAGGCCGGCCGGGTTTGAGCCCATCTTCACGGGTGAGTTTGAAAATCGGGCCGGCGCCCCCATAAGGCTTGCTCGCCACCCCGGCGGCGCGCCGCCGGGGCTCCCGCGCACAGGAGGCTCATGACCACGAACGACCAAGTTGCCGCCGCGCCGATCATCTCCATCCGAGGCCTCACCAAGATCTACTCGACGGGGTTCCAGGCCCTCAGGCAGGTCGATCTGGACATCCGCCGCGGCGAGATCTTTGCCCTGCTCGGCCCCAACGGCGCCGGCAAAACCACCTTGATCAGCATCGTCTGTGGCGTCGCCCGCCCCAGCAGCGGCACCGTGCTGGCCGCCGGACACGACGTGGTGCGCGAATTTCGCGCCGCGCGCTCCAAGATCGGCCTGGTGCCGCAGGAGCTGTCGACCGACGCTTTCGAGAAGGTGTGGGACACGGTCAGCTTCAGCCGCGGCCTGTTCGGCAAGCCACGCAACGATGCGGTGGTCGAGCAG
>JALRLM010000182.1 GCA_023254435.1 Hydrocarboniphaga sp. | reverse complement strand
AGAGCCTCGCGGCTCAATTGGCTCAGGAGATGAAGGAATTCTTCCCCGACAATCGGGTCGAATATTTCGTCAGCTACTACGACTACTACCAGCCCGAAGCCTACGTGCCCAGCACCGACACCTTCATCGAGAAGGACAGCTCGGTCAACGATCACATCGAGCAGATGCGGCTGTCGGCGACCAAGGCGCTGATGGAGCGCCGCGATGCCATCATCGTGGCCTCGGTATCGGCCATCTACGGCCTCGGCGATCCCGAAAGCTATTTCAAGATGGTGCTGCATCTGGTCAAGGGCGATCGCATCGGCCAGCGCGACCTGATCCGCACGCTGACCACCATGCAGTACACGCGCAACGACATGTCGCTGGAGCGCAGCACCTATCGCGTGCGCGGCGAAGTCATCGACATCCACCCGGCGGAGTCCGATGCCGAGGCCGTGCGCGTGGAGCTGTTCGACGACGAGATCGAGAACATCAGCATCTTCGATCCGCTGACCGGCGAGGTGCGCGCACGCGTGCCGCGCTACACCGTGTATCCCAAGAGTCATTACGTCACGCCGCGCGAGCGCGTGGTGGCGATGTTCGACGTCATCAAGGACGAGCTGCGCGAGCGCCTCGACTACTTCCGCGCCAACGGCAAGCTGCTGGAGGCGCAGCGGCTGGAGCAGCGCACGCAGTTCGACCTGGAGATGATCCAGGAACTGGGCTACTGCAACGGCATCGAGAACTACTCGCGCTACCTGTCGGGCCGCGGGCCCGGCGAGCCGCCGCCCTGCCTGTTCGACTACCTGCCGCCCGACGCCGTGGTGGTGGTCGACGAATCGCATGTCACGGTTCCGCAGATCGGTGCGATGTACAAGGGCGATCGCGCGCGCAAGGAAACGCTGGTGGAATATGGCTTCCGCCTGCCCAGCGCGATGGACAACCGGCCGCTCAAGTTCGAGGAGTGGGAGCGCCTGGTGCCGCAGCTGATCTACGTCTCGGCCACGCCGGGCGCCTACGAGATCCAGCATTCGGGCACGTCCATCGCCGAGCAGGTGGTGCGGCCGACGGGGCTGGTCGATCCGCCCGTGGAGATTCGGCCGGCGCGCAGCCAGGTCGACGACGTGCTCGGCGAAATCCGCCTGCGCGTCGAGGCACGCGAGCGCGTGCTGATCACGGTGCTGACCAAGCGCATGGCCGAGGATCTCACCGACTACCTGCACGAAAACGGCGTGAAGGTGCGCTACATGCACAGCGACGTCGACACCGTGGAGCGCGCCGAGATCATTCGCGACCTGCGCCTGGGCGTGTTCGATGTGCTGGTGGGCATCAACCTGCTGCGCGAAGGCCTGGATTTGCCCGAGGTTTCGCTGGTCGCCGTGCTCGATGCCGACAAGGAAGGCTTTCTGCGCAGCGAGCGTTCGCTGATCCAGACCATCGGTCGCGCCGCGCGCAACCTCAACGGCCGCGCCATTCTCTACGCCGATGAAATCACCGGCTCGATGCGCAAGGCGCTGGACGAAACCGATCGGCGCCGCGCCAAGCAGACCGAATACAACCAGCAGCACGGCATCACGCCCAAGGGCGTGCAGAAGCGCATTGCCGACGTCATGCGCCTGGGTTACGAGGACGGTGTGGCCGACATCAAGGCACTCAAGGCCGCCGAGGCCAAGAAGGCCTACGAGGCGGTCGCGAGTCCCGAGCTGATCGGCAAGAAGATCGCCAAGCTCGAAAAGGAGATGAAGGCCGCGGCGACCAATCTCGAATTCGAGAAGGCCGCCAAGCTGCGTGACGAAGTTCGCCGCCTGCGCGAGGCGGCGCTGATCAGTCCGATCTGATCGCGGCAGCGGGGAGGCCGATTGCGGCCTGCCTCGTCACGAAGCGGGCATCGCGCGGCAGGGCGCGGCGGCGCAGCCTGTCCCGCTTTCGCCTCGATCAGCGCGAGGCCCGGTCAGGCCGGGACCAGTCCCGACGGCCAGCCCGACATCGAGCTCGGCTTGCGCGCCGCCACGGGGCGATGACGCTGCACCGTTCTGCGTTCGGGCTGCTTTTGTTCCAGGCGTTCGCGCGCGTTGGGCGGCGGCAGCATCGGATCGCGTTCGTCGTCGTGGCCGCGCGGCGGCACGCAGATCAGCAGGCAAGGGTTGTCGTGAATCGAGGTGCGGAACGACGAGCGCAGCAGGCGCTTGCGCACGGCGGTATCGCGATCGACCACGAGCACGTTGGCGCGGCTGCGCTGCAGCAGTTGCGACAGCGTGCGTTCGGTGTGGCCGGTGCCCACGTGGATGCGCACGCGCACCTCGTTGCCGAGCTGGCTGACGATGCTGTCGAGCAACTGGGTTGCGGCTGGCTCGGCCAGCGGCCGGTCGGAATAGAGCGTCTCCACCAGCAGGCCCTCGCTGATCTCGGGCAGCACGTGCAGCAGGTGCAGCTCGGCGTCGCGGCGGCGCGCCAGCGCGGCGGCCTCGCGCACGTGGTCGAAGCGCTTCTCCTCGCCGGTGATCCAGCAGGCAACCTGTCCGCCGACGGCCGGCGGTTCGGGAATGGCGTCGGTGTAGGGCAGCGTCAGCATCGGCGTCGCCACCTGGCGCAGCACCTGGGCACGCAGTGAAACGTGCAGCGGGCGCGGCAGATAGGTGCGCGCGCTCGGCGGCATCACCAGCATCGACTGCGGATGCTCGCGGCAGAATTCGGCAATGCCGTCGGCCGCGCGGCCGCTGAGCAGGCGGCGCTCGCTGCCCGGATAGTGCGCGGCTTCGGCGAAGAACGAATCCAGCGATCGCGCCGACTGCGCCTGCGTGCCCTTGGCATGCACGTGCAGCAGCGTGAGCCTGGCCTGCAGCGAATCGACCCACTGCGCCACCATCGGAATCGCGGCGTGGCAGGCGTCGGAGAAATTGGTGGCGAAGATCAGATGCGGATTCGCGGGATAGGTCGTCGGCAGCATGGCGGCTCCTGGATAGGGAATGCGGATACGCGTCAGTAGACGAAGCCGTCGATTGCGGCGACTGCGGGCAGCGGTTTGCGCTGGTCCATCATTTCGCGCAGCGTCAGCTCGATGCTGCGCGACAGCGCGGTCATCGGGGTGTCGTTGACGGTGTTCTCGAACGGGTCTTCGATGGCGCCACTGGCGGTGTCGATGGCGATCAGCGTGAAGCTGATCAGCGCCGAGGCCACCGGCGTGACCATGCCCAGGCCCGAGACCAGAGCCAGCGGCACCAGCCAGCAGAAGGCGTCGACGAGCACGCGCGGCAGGAAGCTGAACTGGCGCGGCAGCGGCGTGTTCTTGATGCGTTCGCAGGCGCCCTGGATGTTGGCGAGCGTGGTCAGGCTGGCGTCGAGCGCGCTCCAGCGCAGGCTGTCGAGCATGCCCAGCGCGCGCGCTTCCTGCAGCTGCTCGCCCACGCGCAGCGTCAGCGCGTTGGGCACGTTGCCATAGGCGCGCAGGGCGTCGGCGTCTTCGCGTCCGAGCAGGCCGATCAGTTCGGGAAACGGATTCTGGCGACGCAGGTGGCAGCGCAGGGCATGTACGAAAGCGACCTGGTGCAGCACCACGTCGGTGCGCAGCGCGACCTGCCGCTGATCGGCCGGATCGACGTCGAGCGCAGTCAGAGCCTGGCGCGCCAACGCACGCGAGGTGTTGACGAGCTGGCCCCACAGCTGGCGCGCTTCCCACCAGCGGCCGTAGGCGGCGTTGGCGCGAAACGCCAGGAAGATCGCCAACGCCGAGCCGAGCGTACCCAGCGGCAGCGCGTCGAGCGACAGCCAGTGCCAGTCCCAGAACACGTAGAGCACGGCCACCGCGCAGTCGAAGGCGAGCAGCACGAGCAGGCGCTTGTAGGTGCGCGGCCAGATGCGTTTGAGTGGAAAGCTGTCCCGCAGAATCATCGCAACGTCCATAATCGGCTTTCATTGCATTAAAGGCGGCCGCGTCCGGGCTGTCTGCTATCGAAGCGGCATCCGTTGTCGGCGCGAGATCACCCGGACGATGGCTCGCCGGATAGGGTGGGACTATCTTTCGATGGGTTTGGGAACCCGATGGCTTTCGCCTGATCTGATGCGGGATCGATCGTGCGCGGAGCCCGCGTTCTGAGCTCAGACGACGATTAGCGGCGAGAGTGTGCCGGCCGGCGTCACGGTGCCCGTATCGGGCGGATGTTCAAGATCAGAGTCTGGCTAATGGATCGTTTGAGGTTGCCGTTCGAAGTGCGTGGCCAGCAGGTGAAGCTGAGCTATCGGGCCACGCTGTGGATTTCGGCGGCGATGCTGGGCGTGCTTGTGGTGTCGGAGTGGTACTCGCACCTCAGCGTGTCGCTGGGCCTGCTCTACATTCTGCCCGTGGTGTTC
>JALRLM010000138.1 GCA_023254435.1 Hydrocarboniphaga sp. | reverse complement strand
CCGCCTCATGAGCGAAAACCCGCATCGCATCCTCGCCGTCGACGACTCCAATTCCATGCGTCAGATGGTCGCCTTCACGCTCGCATCGGCCGGCTTCGAGGTCGAGCAGGCCGAAGACGGCGCCGTGGCGCTGGCGATGGCGCAAAAGACCCGGTACGGCCTGGTGCTGGCCGACGTCAACATGCCGAACATGGACGGCCTGTCGCTGGTGCGTGCGCTGCGCGCGACGGCCGACTACAAGTTCACGCCCGTGCTCATGCTGACCACGGAATCGACGCCCGAAAAGAAGATGGAAGGCAAGGCCGCCGGTGCGACCGGCTGGCTGGTCAAGCCCTTCAATCCCGACCAGCTCGTGCAGACGGTCAAGCGCGTGCTGAGCTGATCCCGAATCGCGAAAGACGACAACGCCATGGCCATCGACATCGCCCGTTTCCACCAGGCTTTTTTCGAAGAAAGCTTCGAGCGCGCAGACGCGATGGAACAGGCGCTGCTGCAGCTCGACGTGTCGGCCGACAACGGCGAGGTGGTCAACGACATCTTTCGCGCCGCGCATTCGATCAAGGGCGGTGCCGCCACTTTCGGCTTCGCCGCCGTGGCGGGCTTCACGCATCATCTGGAGACGCTGCTCGACCGCATTCGCGCCGGCCAGCGGGCCGTCGATGCCGGCGTGGTCGAACTCATGCTGCGTTCGGCCGATCACGTGCGCGGCCTGCTGGTCGCCGCACGCGACACCCGCGAGCATGACGCCGAACTCAGCGCCACGCTGCAGCGGGCTTTGCAGGCGGCGCTATCGGGCGATGCCGCGCCGGCCGATGTCGCCGCGCCATCGCCGATGCCCGACGTGTCGGCGCGCGCGAGCGGCTGGTCCATCAGCTTCATTCCGGCGCCCGATCTGTTTCGCAGCGGCAACGATCCGCTGCGCATCCTGCGCGAGCTGGCCGAACTCGGCACGCTGCGGTCCGAACTCGGCTTCGCCACCACCACGCCGGCCTTCGCCGACATGGACGCCGAGTCCTGCTATGCGCGCTGGCAGCTGCAGCTGCAGACCCAGGCTGGCGAGAGCGAAGTGCGCGAGCTGTTCGCCTGGGTCGAGGACGAGTGCGAGCTGCGCATCGAAGCGCTGACGGCTCAGGCTGCCACTGCGCCCATGGCCTCCGCACCCGCCGTCGAGCAAGCGGTCGCAGCGCTTGTCGACGTCGCGGCGGACGCTGCGCAGGCGAAGCCCGCCGACAAGATCGTGCCCATCGCCGCCGCCAGGCCAGCGTCGGTGGCGGTCAAGAATCCGGCGGCCGCGCTCGACAGTTCCATTCGCGTGTCGACGAGCAAGATCGACGGTCTCATCAATCTGGTCGGCGAGCTCGTGATCACGCAGGCCAGCCTGAGCCAGTTCGCCCAGGGGCTCGATCCGCTGGGGCACGAGCGCCTGTTGTCGGCCGTGCAGCAGCTGGAGCACACCACGCGCCGCCTGCAGGAAACCGTGATGTCGACGCGCATGCTGCCGATCGACTCGGTGTTCAGCCGCTTTCCGCGCATGGTGCACGACCTCGCCGCGCGTCTGAACAAGCAGGTGCGCCTGCAGACCGTGGGCGAGGGCACCGAGCTCGACAAGAGCGTGATCGAGAAGATCGGCGATCCGCTGACGCACCTGGTGCGCAACAGCATCGACCACGGCATCGAATCGCCCGAAGATCGCCTGCGCGCCGGCAAGCCCGCGCAGGGCACGGTCACGCTGCGCGCCGCGCATCAGGCCGGCCAGATCATGATCGAGATCGCCGACGACGGTCGCGGCCTGTCGCGCCAGCGCATCATCGACAAGGCGCGCAGCAACGGCATCGCCGTGGCCGACAACGCCAGCGACGCCGACGTGTGGAACCTCATCTTCGCGCCGGGCTTCTCCACCGCCGCCGAAGTCACCGACGTGTCGGGACGCGGCGTGGGCATGGACGTGGTCAAGCGCAACATCCTGTCGCTGGGCGGGCAGGTGGAGCTGTCGTCGGTGGAAGGTGCGGGCGCCACGGTGCGCATCCGCCTGCCGCTCACGCTCGCCATCGTCGATGGCATGTCGGTCGCGGTCGGCGACGACATCTACATCCTGCCGCTGTCGTCGGTGGTGGAATGCCTGCAGCCGGCCACCGTGCAGATCCGTAGCATCGGCCACGAAGCCACGGTGGTGGCGGTGCGCTCGGAATACCTGCCGCTGATCGATCTGCATCGCTGCTTCGGCGTCGGCGCTCCGGCGCGCGCGCCGCAGGATTCCATTCTCGTCGTCGTCGAGGCCGAAGGCCGCAAAGTGGCCTTGCAGCTCGACGAGCTGCTGGGCCAGCAGCAGGTGGTCATCAAGAGCCTCGAATCCAATTACCGGCGCCTGCGGGCGTTCTCGGGCGCGACCATTCTCGGCGACGGTCGCGTCGCGCTGATTCTCGACATCGTCGAACTGGTCCGCAGCGCGGGACGCGCGGCGGCTGCCTGATATCCAAAGATTGACAGGAGAAACGTCCATGTTGCCCCCAACGATGCTGCGGCTGACGCCGCTGATGCAGAAGGCGCTGAGCCGCTTGTTCGACGCATTCGACTTCATGGGCCGACAGCTCGGCGGCGAAATGCTGCTGCCGCCGTTCGCCTCGGGCGTGGACATGGAACAGGCGCGCGGCAGCCTGCGCTACGGCGTCGACGCGCTGCCGGCGCATCGGAGCGCGCCATGACGCTGGCGCATGCCACCGCCGCGCAGGATCGCGGCGCCGCCACGGCCGAAGCGCCGCGCGAGTTCCTCACCTTCACGCTGGGCAGCGAGGAATACGGCGTCGACATTCTCAAGGTGCAGGAGATTCGCGGTTACGACACGGTGACGCGCATCCCCGACACACCGGCCTTCATCAAGGGCGTCATCAACCTGCGCGGCACCATCGTGCCGGTGGTGGACATGCGCCTCAAGTTCAGGCTCGAACAGGCCGACTACAACGTGTTCACGGTGATGATCATTCTCAACGTGGCCCAGCGCGTGGTCGGCATGGTGGTCGACGGCGTGTCCGATGTGCTGCAGCTGTCGGCCGAGCAGATCTGCCCGGCGCCGGAACTCGGCGGCGCAGTCGGCAGCCGCTTCGTCACCGGCATCGGCACGCTCGACGCCCGCATGCTGATCCTCGTCGACATCGAAAAACTCATGAGCAGCCCCGAGATGGCGCTCGTCGATACCGCCGCACTGCATTGATTCATCGCCCGTCGCAGCGAAACGAAACTCAAGGAATCACACCATGAAAAAGAAATCCTCCGCAGCGGCCAAGTCTGCGTCCAAGGCGAAGAAGGCCCCGGTCAAGCCTGCCGTCAAAAAGCCGGTCAAGTCGGCGGCGAAAGCCAAGTCGCCGGCACGTCCGGCAGCGCTCGTGGTCACGCGACCCAAGTCGGTCAGCAGTGCCAGCGCCGGACGCGCCCGCAACGGTGCCGGAGGCCACGCCGCCGAGCTGTCGCGCGAAGTGGCCGAGCTGAAAGCGCACATCACGGCGATTCGCCGCCTGCGCGCCTACGCCGAACTCAGCGTCGTCGGCGAGATCGTCGATCTCAAC
>JALRLM010000134.1 GCA_023254435.1 Hydrocarboniphaga sp. | reverse complement strand
CCCTGGCCCGCAAGCGGCTCGAGACCTGGAACAAGATGACACCCGAGCAGCGCGAGATCGTGGCCGAGCGTCGCGAGCAGTTCCGCAAGATGACGCCGCAGGATCGCGAGCGCGCCAAGGCCCGCTACCAGCAGCTGCGCTCGCTGCCGCCGCAGGAGCGTAAGCGGATACGCGAGCGTTTCCTGGAACTCAGTAAACAGCCCGGCGGCATCGAGGCGGCGTGCCCCGGAACGGTGGAGCAGCGCCTCGACTGCCTGGGCATTCCACGCGAGCCGTAACCTCCTGAACCGGACTTCACGGGCTGGGTAGGGAAATTGATCGTTCTGAGTAGCTTTCCTCTTATGTAGGTCATTTCCTACGTGTCATGATCCCGCAATCTGACTCGCCGTTCAGGCGGCGAAAGTCGGCCGGCAAGGCTAGGGGGTTTTGCCGAGAACACTCTCTCAGGGAATCAGAACACGTGAATCGTCATCGCACAGGCTGGGTCGTGGCTCTGTTGGGCCTCGTTTCCGTATCCACGTCCATCCAGGCTTCGGAGCCGGCGTCTCACGACGTCACGCTGCCGACCACGCCGGGCGAAAGCATCAGTTTCGAATGGACCGGCACCGCGCTGCCGGGCGTCAGCGGCACGGGCGGCTCCTGCCTGCTGCCGGCCGAGGACTCGCACGACATCGTGCTGACCGTGCCCGAAGGCATCTACGACTCGATCAGCGTGACAGCCGACTTCCACGTCGAGTGGGAGCCCGGCACCTCCGTGGTGCTGACCACCGATCCCGACCTCGTGCTCACGGTTACCGACGCCGACGGCAATGCCAGCTCGAGCGACGGCGCCGCCGCCGAGGAGAACGTGCGCATCGTCAACCCGACCGCCGGCACGCTCACCGCCGCCGTCTGCCCCTTCCTGGCCAGCACGCCGACGGCGTACACGGGCAAGGTCACCTTCACCGTGCAGGCCGTCGCGGCCTGCGTGACGGGCCCGTCGGCGACCGCGTCGTCGGCGTCGGTCAATGCCATGTCGCTGGCCGCTCCGAACGGCAACCTGCTGCCCGAGCTCAAGGGCCTGCGCAATTTCGACCTGCTGCAGAAGCAGAGCTGGAACACGATCAAGGCCAACGTGCCGAACGTGCACGAAAGCCGCATCCAGGCTGGCGTGTTCGACCGCCCGCTGGGCGTGCCTACCTTCCTGTGGGCGCAGAGCGGTGCGCAGCCCGTCGCCGTCGGCGCGCTGACCAGCGAGCGCGATCTGCTCGTGGAGCGCGCCCGTGCGCAGCTGCGCCTGGAGTCGAAGAAGCTCAAGCTGACCGAGGCGATGATCTCGCAGGCCAAGGTCGTCAACGCGCAGTACAACGGCAATGGCCCGGCCGTCGTGCGCTTCCGCCAGACCGTCAACGGCCTGGAAGTGTTCCAGCGCTACATCAACGTGCTGATCGACCGCAACGACAAGCCGGTCGCGGTGTCGGGCTACTTCGCCACCGACGTCGGCACGCCATCGACGAGCTTCGCGCTCAACGGCCCGCAGGCCATCGCCAAGGCCTGGGGCAACCTGGGCGGCACGCTCAATGCGCTGAGCCTCACGCTGGCGCAGACCAAGGGTGAATACCAGCTCTACTCGCTGTTGAGCCCGCTGACCGGCAGCCATGTGTTCGAGCGCGAGCCGCGCATTCGCCGCATGTATTACGCCCAGGCCGATCGTCTGGTGCCGGCTTACTATGTCGAGCTGTTCGCTCGCGCCAAGCTCAACGGCGCGCTGTCGGCCTACGCGCTGATGGTGTCGGCCACCGACGGCAGCATCCTGAATCGCCAGAACCTGCAGGCCGAGGCGGCGCCGTTCACCTATCGCGTGCACGCCGATACGACGACGCCGTTCCAGCCCTATGACTCTCCGCTCGGCAATGGCAACACGCCGTTCCCGGCGCTGGACAAGAACGAGCTGGTGCCGCGCGTGGCCGTGGAAGACAACCTGGTGACGCTGATCTCCGGCCCGATCAGCACGGCCGATCCCTGGCTCGCCGATGACGCCACCGAGACGTTGGGCAACAACACCGACGCCTGCCTCGACAGCTTCGATACGCCGGTGTCGGGCATCATCTCCAACCCGCTGAACACCTGCACGCCGGCGCTCGGCGACATGCGTGCGGAAACCAACGGCGATCACACCTTCGACTACGCGGTCGTGGGCGACACTGATCCCAGCACGGCTTCAAACCAGGCCGGCGCCATCGTCAATCTGTTCTTCATCAACAACTGGCTGCACGACTGGTGGTACGACCACGGCTTCGACGAAGCCTCGGGCAATGCGCAGACCAGCAACTACGATCGTGGCGGCGAAGAGAACGACCCGATCAAGGCGCAGGGACAGGACGGTTCGGGCCGCAACAACGCCAACATGTCGACGCCGGCCGACGGCTCGTCGCCGACCATGCAGCAGTACCTGTTCGACGGCCCGGTGACCGGCGACGTGCGCCAGATCGCGCCGATCGACAGCGGTGCGCTCAAGTTCACGGGCGGCAGCTTCGGCCCGCAGGAGTTCGAAGTCGAAGGCAACGTGGTGCTGGCCAACGACGGCTTCGGCGATTCGGCCACCGACGGCTGCGGCATCGCGATTCCCGATCCGACCGGCCTGGGCGTGATCCCGACCGTTCCGGCGCTGCCGCAGGCCTCGCTGGCCGGCAACATCGCCATGATCGATCGCGGCAACTGCAGCTTCACCACCAAGGCGCAGTTCGCGATGCTGTCGGGCGCCATCGGCATGGTGGTGGTCAACAACGCCGACTCCGATCCGATCACCATGGGCAACGCCGACGTGCCGCTGGCGCCGACCAGCCCGACGGACGATATCTATACGACGCCCTCGGTGATGATCCGCAAGGACGCCGGTGATGCGATCAAGGCCCAGCTCGCCGCGGGCACCGCGGTGACCATGCAGATGATCCGCGAAGCCTCGATCGACTCCGACGGCACGGTCGACAACCAGATCGTGGCGCACGAGTTCTTCCACTACGTGCACCATCGCCTGACCGATTCCAGCAACCAGCAGTCCGGCGCGATGAGCGAAGGCTGGGGCGACATCGATGCCTTCATGCTGTCGGCGCGCGAGAACGATCGCAGCAGCATCGGCAACGACAAGTTCCAGGGTGCCTACGGCCTGGCCGGCTACGCGGTGTTCAACTTCTACAACGGTATCCGCCGCGTTCCGTATTCCACGGACTTCGAGAAGAACGCCTTCACCTTCAAGCACATCCAGGACGGCGAGCCGACTCCGGATGGCACCGACGGCGCCAGCAACTCGGCCGTGCACAACGCGGGCGAAATCTGGGCCAACCAGATGTGGGAATGCTATGTCGGCATCCTCAACCGTCCGGGCGTGCCGTTCCTGGAAGCGCGTAGCCGCATGAAGGACTACATCATCGGCGGTCTCAAGATGACGCCGGCGAATGCCACCTACACCGAAGCGCGCGACGCGATCCTGTCGGTCGTCTACGCGACCAACTTCGAGGACTACAAGGTCTGCTCGGATGGCTTCGCCAAGCGTGGCAACGGCCTCAACTCGATCGCTCCGGCGCGTGACAGCACGGATCTGGTCGGCGTGACCGAGAGCTATGAGCCCTTCGTCTGCAAGGTCGACGACCCGACGGATCCCACCGACCCCACCGACCCCACCGACCCGACGGATCCGACCGATCCGGGCAACGGCGGCGGCAATGGCAGCCGCACGGGTGCGCTCGACGGCCTGGTGCTGACGCCGCTTGCGCTGCTGGCCCTGCTGCGCAGGCGCCGCAAGCTGCACTAAAAGACGGAGTCGGTAAGCCACAAGAAAAAGCCCCGCTCGCAAGAGCGGGGCTTTTTCTTTGCGACCAGGCCGCGGCCCGAAGCGGGCGCGGCGACTAGCGTGAGATCAGAACGCGTCGCCCGGGATGCGCACCCAGCCTTCCATGAGCACGCGGGCCGAGCGCGACATGATGGCTTTCTTGACCACCCACTGACCGTTTTCCTGCACGGCTGCGGCGCCGACGCGCAGAGAGCCCGAGGGATGGCCGAAGCGCACGGCTTCGCGCTCGCCTCCGCCGGCCGCGAGATTCACCAGCGTGCCCGGAATCGCCGCGGCGGTGCCGATGGCGACGGCGGCCGTGCCCATCATCGCGTGATGCAGCTTGCCCATCGACAGCGCGCGCACGTTGAGGTCGATGTCCTTCGCGTCGACCGGCTTGCCGCTGGACGACAGATAGCCTGTCGGCGGCGCCACGAAAGCGACCTTGGGCGTGTGCTGGCGCTTGGCGGCTTCGGCCACGTCCTTGATCAGCCCCATGCGCAGCGCACCGTAGGCACGAATGGTCTCGAATTTCGCGAGCGCTGCGGGATCGGTATTGATCGCCTCGCGCAACTCGGTGCCGGTGTAGCCGACTTCCTCGGCCTTGATGAACACGGTCGGAATGCCGGCGTTGATCATCGTCGCCTTGAGCGTGCCGATGCCGGGCACTTCGAGATCGTCGACGAGATTGCCGGTCGGGAACATCGAACCGCCCTCATCGCCGTCTTCGGCCGGATCGAGAAACTCGATCTGCACTTCGGCGGCGGGGAAGGTCACGCCATCGAGTTCGAAATCGCCGGTTTCCTGCACGGCGCCGTCGGTGATCGGCACGTGCGCGATGATGGTCTTGTTGATCTGTGTCTGCCAGATGCGGACGATGCAGACGCCGTTCTGCGGAACGCGCGAGGCATCCACCAGACCATTGCTGATCGCGAACGAACCGACCGCTGCGGTGAGGTTGCCGCAGTTGCCGGACCAGTCGACGAAGGCCTTGTCGATCGAGACCTGACCGAAGCGGTAGTCGACGTCGTGGTCCGGCTTGCTGCTCTTGGACAGGATCACGGTTTTTGACGTGGACGAGGTCGCGCCGCCCATGCCGTCGATTTGTGCCCCATACGGATCGGGTGAGCCGATCACGCGCAGCAGCATTTTGTCGCGGGCTTCGCCGGGCTGCCGGCAGGGCTCCGGCAGGTAGTCGAGCTTGAAAAACACGCCCTTGCTGGTGCCGCCACGCATGTAGGTGGCGGGAATTCGGATC
>JALRLM010000084.1 GCA_023254435.1 Hydrocarboniphaga sp. | reverse complement strand
CGATGGCCCCGGGAGCCAGCACGTTGGCACTGATGCCCCGCGGTCCCAGTTCCTTGGCCAGGTAACGCGTCCACACTTCGATACCGCCCTTCATCGCCGCATAGGCGGCGTAGCCCGGCAGCGCGAAGCGCGCGAGCCCCGACGACACGTTGAGGATGCGGCCGCCGTCCTCGATCAGCGGCAGCAGCTTCTGGGTCAGGAAGAAGGTGCTCTTGAGATGCACGGCCACCATCTCGTCGAACTGCGCCTCGGTGGTCTCGGCGAAGCCCACGTGCACGCCGGTGCCGGCGTTGTTGAACAGGTAGTCGAAGCGCTCGCGACCCCAGGTGGCGCGCAGCGTCTGGCCCAGGGTTTCGGCGAAGGCGCCGAAACCGCTCGCCACCGAAACGTCGAGCGGCAGCGCCACGGCGCGGCGGCCCAGGGCCTGGATCTGCGCCACCACGGCGTCGGCCTCGGCGCGCTGGCTGCGATAGGTCAGCACCACGTCGACGCCCGAGCGGGCCAGATGGATCGCGGCGTTGCGGCCCAGGCCGCGGCTGCCGCCGGTGACCAGGGCGATGCGGGGAGTGGTCTGGTTCATGTCGTTCTCCTTGGAGGGGATGGTTGGGAAAGCCGTGATGCCACTTTATTGACGGCCATCAACCCGATAAACAAACCACATACAACATCAGTGTTATTGCAATTTGAACAATAAGCGCGCTTCAATGGCGTCTTCTCCACCCGCAAGGTCGCCATGAACCGCCTCGATGCCATGCAGCTGTTCGTCCGCATCGCCGAGCTGTCGAGCTACACGCGCGCGGCCGAAAGCCTGGGCCTGCCCAAGGCCAGCGCCTCGCTGGCGGTGCAGCAGCTCGAAAGCCAGTTCGGCGCGCGCCTGCTCAACCGCACCACGCGGCGCGTGCAGATGACGCCCGACGGCCAGAGCTTCTACGAGCGCTGCAAGGACCTGCTGGCCGACATGGACGAGTTGCAGACCATGTTCCAGCAGACCCCGCAGACCCTGCGCGGACGCCTGCGCTTCGACATGCCGGGCGGCATGGCACGCGAGATCGTGATTCCGCGCCTGCCGGAGTTCCTGCGCGAGCACCCGCAGGTGGAGGTGGAACTCAGCTGCACCGATCGTCGCGTCGATCTGGTGCGCGAGGGCTTCGACTGCGTGCTGCGCGTCGGCACGCTGCAGGATCTGAGCGTGATCGCGCGGCCGCTGGGCAGCCTGCCGATCATCAACTGTGTGAGCCCGGGCTACATCGAAGCCTTCGGCGAGCCACGCAGCCTCGACGAGCTGCCGCAGCACCGGCTGGTCGACTACGTGTCCACGCTGGGCGCCAGGTCGGGCGGCTTCGAATACTTCGATGGCGAGCGCTGCCATTTCATCGATATGCCGGCGACGATCACGGTCAACAACACGGATGCCTACGAAGCCTGCTGCCTGGCCGGGCTCGGCATCATCCAGGTGCCGCGCCTGGGCTCCGAACTCATGCTCCAAGGTGGCCGGCTCGTGGAGGTCTTGCGGGACTTTCCGGCCGAACCGATGCCGGTCTCGTTGCTGTATGCGCACCGGCGCCACCTGCCCGCGCGCGTGAAAGCGTTCATGGACTGGCTGACGCTGATCCTGGCTCCGCACCTGACTCCCATTTCGGATCGCAACGGCTGACAACGCCGCGCATCCACGCCGATCACGACACGATCGGGCGCCGATCTTGCATCGTGTCGTCAGCATGAAAGCCCCCCGCCCCTATCTCCGCTCCGCCGTTCGCCTGCTCGCCGTGGCGACGCTGTCCCTGCCCTTCGCACCGTCCGCCCAGGCGGCCGGCGCTCCGATCCGCCTCGACGTCGACCTGCGCGATACCGATCACCGCGTCTTTCGCGTCCGCGAAACGCTGCCCGTCGCACCGGGCGAGCTGACGCTGCGTTACCCGTCGTGGCTGCCCGGCAACCACGCGCCGCGCGGCCCCATCGACTCGCTGACCGGCCTGCAGGTGATGGCCGGTGGCCAGAAGCTGGCGTGGGCACGCGATCCGCTCGACGTCTACAGCTTTCGCGTGCAAGTGCCCGAAGGCGTCAGCAGCCTGGATCTGAGTTTCGAGTTCGTCTCTCCCACGATGTCCGAGCAGGGGCGCATCGTGTCCACGCCCGAGATCATCGGCCTGCAATGGAACACCGTGGTGCTGGCACCGGCCCAGCCCGCGCACGACGTGATCGTCGAAGCCGGCATCACGCTGCCGGCGGGCTGGCAGTCGGCCAGCGCGCTCGAGGTGCAGCAGCGCGAAGGTGACAGCATCCGCTTCGCACCGCAGCCGCTCGATACGCTGATCGACTCGCCACTGTTTGCGGGCAAGCACTTTCGCCGCGTCATTCTCGACGAGCACGGCCCGGTCGCGCTCAACATCGTGGCCGACGCGCCCTGGCTGCTCGACGCCAAGCCCGAGCAGCTCGCCGCGCACGTCAAGCTGGTGCGCGAATCCGACGCGCTGTTCCGCTCGCGTCATTTCGATCACTACGACTTCCTGCTCGCGCTCAGTGAGCACTTCGGCGGCATCGGCCTGGAGCATCACCGCTCCAGCGAGAATGGCACCGTGCACAACTACTTCAGCGAGTGGGACAAGACCGCCACCGTGCGCTCGCTGCTGGCGCACGAGTACACGCATTCCTGGGACGGCAAATTCCGCCGCCCGGCCGGCCAGCTCGTGCCCGACTTCAACACCCCGCTCGAAAACAGCCTGCTGTGGGTCTACGAGGGCCAGACGCAGTACTGGGGCCAGGTGCTGTCGGCACGCTCGGGGCTGTGGACGCCCGAACTCGCGCGCGACTCGCTGGCCACCATCGCCGCCACGCTGGACCTCAATCGCCCCGGGCGCATCTGGCGCCCGCTGGTCGACACCACCTACCAGCCGATCATGAACGCGCGCCGCCCGCTGTCGTGGGTGAGCTGGCAGCGCACCGAGGACTACTACAACGAAGGCCTGCTGATCTGGCTCGACGTCGACACGAAGCTGCGTGAACTCAGCCGAGGCAAGAAGTCGCTCGACGATTTCGCCGCGACTTTCTTCGGCATCGACGACGGCAGTTACGCCGACTCGCCCTACACGCTCGAAGACGTGGCCGCGTTTCTGAATCGTGTCGTGCCTTTCGACTGGCTGGCGTTCCTCAAGGCCCGCATCGAAGGCAACGGCCCCGGCGCACCGCTCGACGGCCTGGCGCGCAGCGGCTGGAAGCTGGGCTTCGCAGCCGAGCCGACCGCGTGGATCAAGGGCAGCGAGGAGCGCGGCAAGTACAACGACTTTGCCTGGTCGCTAGGCCTGTCCATCGCCAAGGACGGCAAGCTCAATGAAGTGGTCTGGGGCTCACCGGCCTTCGCCGCCGGCATCTCGCGCGGCGACAGCCTGATCGCGGTTAACGGCATCGCCTATTCGGCCGACAAGCTCAAGCAGGCCCTGCGCAACGCGCAGACCGACCGCAAGCCGATCGAACTGCTGCTCAAGAACCTCGACCACTACCGCACGGTGAAGGTCGAGTACTACGACGGCCCGCGCTACCCGAAGCTCGAGCGCATCGACGGCACGCCGGATCGCCTGAGCGCGATCTACAAATCACGCACGAAGTAGGCGCGCAAAAAGAAGCCGGATGCTCGTTCGCGAGCATCCGGCTTCTTGCTTTCAATCGGCCAACGACCGATGTCGTCGCCCCGCAGCCTTCATGCCTGCCCGCGCGGACATGACGCCGATGCTCCGACCTCAAGCCAGGTCGTAGCGGAACTCTTTCTTGAAGCGCTCGGCGAAACTGGCCGGCGTGAACTTGTGGTTCTGCGGGCCCACGCGTTCGATCTTGATCGCGCCCATCAGCGAGGCGATGCGGCCCGTGGTTTCCCAGTCCATGCCTTTCGACAGGCCGTAGAGCAGGCCGCCACGATAGGCATCGCCGCAGCCGGTCGGGTCGGCCAGCGATTCGGCCTTGGCGCAGGGAATCTCGAACAGCTTGCTCTGGGTGTAGATCTCCGAGCCCTTGCCGCCGCGCGTCACGATCAGCGCTTCAACACGCTCGCCGATCTGCTTCAGCGTCAGGCCAGTGCGGTTCACCATGACCTCGGCCTCATAGTCGTTGACGGCGACGTAGGTGGCCTTGTCGATGAAGGCGCGCAGCTCGTCGCCATTGAACATCGGCAGGCCCTGGCCCGGATCGAAGATGAAGGGAATGCCGGCGGCGGCGAACTGCTCGGCGTGCTGCAGCATGCCGTCGCGGCCATCGGGCGACACCGTGCCCAGCGTGATGCCCTTGGCCGGCACCGTCTGCCGGTGCGCTTCGCTCATCGCGCCCGGGTGGAAGGCCGTGATCTGGTTGTCGTCGAGATCGGTGGTGATGTAGGCCTGCGCGGTGTAGTGATCATCCAGGCGCAGGATCTTGTCCTGGCGCACGCCGGTGGCATCCATCCACGCCTGGTAGGCGTCGAAGTCCTTGCCCACCGTGCCCATTGGCAGCGCATCGCCGCCGAGCAGGTGCAGGTTGTAGGCGATGTTGCCAGCGCAGCCGCCGAACTCGCGGCGCAGCTGCGGCACCAGGAAGGCCACGTTCAGCACGTGCACCTTGTCGGGCAGGATTTCGTTCTTGAAATAGCCCGGAAACACCATGATGGTGTCGTAGGCCATCGAACCGCAGATCAAAACGCTCACAGAACCGTATCTCCCATCAATCGAGTCGTATCGTCGGGCGAGCATACGCGCGCGCCGCACCGTTTGCCGGTCGTATACGACAAATTCGTGCCATCACTGCCCGCGCGCGGCTGGCGCGCGTCCTTCGACAAGGGACGGCCATCAGCGCGGTGCCGAACACAGCGCATGAGCCTGCGTCTGACACTGGCAACCCGGCGCCGCGCTGGCCGCACAGCTCGCCGACTGCAGCAGCCCTATCGCGCCAAGCCCCCTGAGCATCGTCACGCCCCTGTCGCCGGCGTTCTTACGGCTGGGCCGGCTGCCAGCGAATGTCGAGCTGCCGCGCCGCGCGCACGTCGTCGAGCCTGCGCACCGGCATCGTGTACGGCGCGCCCTTGACGTAGGCGATGTCCTGCTTCGCTTCGCCCCAGATCGCGACGAGCGCGTCGACGAAGGCGTCGAGCGTCTGCTTGTCCTCGGTCTCGGTGGGCTCGATCAGCAGGCACTCGGGCACGAGCAGCGGAAAGTACACGGTCGGTGCGTGGAAGCCGTAGTCGAGCAGGCGCTTGGCGATGTCGGTGGCGGTGAGCTCGATCTCCTGTTTCTGGCGCTTGAGCGTAACGATGAACTCGTGGCTCGCGCGACGTCCCGGGAAGGCCAGATCGAAGCCCTGGTCCTTGAGACGCGCCATCAGGTAGTTGGCGTTGAGCGTGGCGAACTCGGCGACGCGGTGCATGCCTTCGCGGCCCAGCAGGCGCGCGTAGACATAGGCGCGCAGCAGCACGCCGGCATTGCCCATGAAGGCCGACAGGCGACCGATGGACTGCGGCAGGTCTTGCTCGTCGAGCCAGCGGAAGGATTCTCCGTCCTTGCCCACGACCGGAATCGGCATGAACGGCAGCAGGCGCTTGGACACGCCCACCGCGCCCGCGCCCGGACCGCCGCCGCCATGCGGCGTCGAGAAGGTCTTGTGCAGGTTCATGTGGATGACGTCGAAGCCCATGTCACCCGGACGCACCTGACCCAGAATCGCGTTGAGATTGGCACCGTCGTAGTACAGCAGGCCGCCGGCCTCGTGCACGATGGCCGCGATCTGCTTGATGCGGCGCTCGAACACACCCAGCGTGCTCGGGTTGGTCAGCATGATGCCGGCGGTCTGCGGACCGACCGCGGCCTTGAGCGCCTCGATATCGACGTCGCCTTCGGCGTTGCGCTGACCTCGAACTACATGTCGGACGGGATTACCCAGACCGACAACGGGCCGGCCGCGCAGGGCTATTTCGAGATTTCCTCGGGAATTT
>JALRLM010000049.1 GCA_023254435.1 Hydrocarboniphaga sp. | reverse complement strand
CCGAGCGCCTGCAGTCGGAGTCGCTGACGCAGCCTTCGCGCTACGTCGACATGCGCGTGTTCCCGACCGCGATCGGCATCGGCGTGGGGTTTTCGGACATCACCGAGCAGCGCATCACCCAGGCCGCGCTGGAGGAAACCGAAAGCCGCTTCGGCCTGGTGCTCGACGCGCTGCCGCAGCTGGTGTGGACCACGCTGCCGACGGGCGAATGCGACTACCTGAGCCGGCAGTGGGTGGAATACACCGGCCGGCCGGAAGCCGAGCAGCTCGGTTACGCCTGGCTGGACGTGGTCGTGCACGCCGGTGATCGTCAGCGCATCGTCGATCACTGGCGCGGCGCCGTGGCCGGACACAACGGCTACGACATCGACTTCCGCATCCGCCGTTTCGATGGCGAATACCGCTGGTTCAAGACGCGCGCGATCCCGCTGCTGGATACGGCCGGCCGCGTGGTGCGCTGGTTCGGCACCTGCACCGACATCCAGGACATCGTCGTTGCGCGCGAGCTGCAGCTGGCGCTGCGTCAGGAGCTGGAGGCGCAGGTCAGGCAGCGCACGCGCGAGCGTGACCGCATCTGGAACGTGTCGCAGGATCTGCTGCTGATCTGCGACCGGCGCGGTCGCCTGGTGTCGGTGAATCCGGCATGGACCACGGCGCTGGGCTACCCCGAATCCGAACTCGTGGGCCGCGACCTGGGCCTGTTTCTGCACGAGGACGATCTGGAGCGCACCCGCCTCGAAATCCAGAAGCTGGCGGCCGGCGGTCGCACCCTGCATTTCGAGAATCGCTACCTGCATCGCGCCGGCGGCTGGCGCTGGCTGTCGTGGACGGCCTCGCCCGACGGCGAGCTGATCTACGCCATGGCGCGCGACGTGACGATGGAGAAGCAGGCTCAGGCCGAGCTGCTGCAGGCGCAGGCGCAGCTGCGCCAGGCGCAGAAGATGGAAGCCATCGGCCTGCTCACGGGCGGCATCGCGCACGACTTCAACAACCTGCTCGCGAGCATTCTGTCGTCGCTGCAGCTGGCCGATCGCGTTACCCCGCCCGATGGCGAATCGCGGCGCTTCATCGATCTGGCGATGAGCTCGGTGCAGCGCGCCGCGGCGTTGACGCAGCGCCTGCTGGCCTTCGGCCGTCGCCAGGCTCTGCAGGTCTGTGCGCTGGACATCAACGAGCTGATCCTGTCGATGCAGGAGCTGATCGAACGCACGCTGGGCGAATCGATCCGCGTCGGCACGCAACTGGATGCTACGGCCGGCTTCGTTCTGGCCGATCACAACCAGCTCGAAAGCGCCTTGCTGAACCTGGTGATCAATTCGCGCGACGCCATGCCCGATGGCGGCGAGCTGCGCATCGGCACCGAGCGGCAAAGGGCCGACGAGGCCTATTGCGCGCAGCACGCGGGCCTGCAGCCGGGCGCCTACGTGGCGCTGGTGGTGCGCGACTCCGGAACCGGCATCGCGGCCGAGATTCTCGACAAGATCTTCGACCCCTTCTTCACCACCAAGCCACTGGGCCAGGGCACCGGGCTGGGGCTGTCGATGCTTTATGGCTTCGTGCAGCAGATCGGCGGCTACGTGCAGATCAATAGCGAGCCCGGGCGGGGCACCACGGTGCGCCTGCTGCTGCCTGCGGCGAACAGCCCCGAAATCGCCGCCGACCGCGAAGCGCAGCGCGTGCCGCCGCAACCCGTGAGCGCCAGCGAAACCATTCTGCTGGTCGAGGACAACGCCGACCTGCGCGTGCTGGCTTCGCGCATCCTCGGCGACCTGGGCTATCGCGTGGTGACGGCCGAGGACGGCGAAGATGCCCTGCACTGGCTTGCACAGGAGCCGCGCATCGATCTGCTCGCCACCGACGTGGGCCTGCCGGGTCTCAACGGTCGCCAGCTGGCCGAGATCGCGCGCCAGCGCCGGCCCGGGCTGCGCGTGCTGTTCATCACCGGCTACGCCGAAGGCGCCTCGCGCGACAGCGGCTTCCTGGAGCCCGGCATGGCCATGCTCGCCAAGCCCTTCACCATCGACAGTCTCGCCGCCAAGGTGCGGGAAGTGCTGTCGATGTGATGGTTTTCGAGATTGTCGCCAATCACGCGCTGACCGATTCGAGCACCCGCTCTGCGCGTCGCCGCCACTCACGGACGGCGGCAAAAAAGGCATGCTTGCGCCCATGACGCAGTCTTCCAGTTTCGACGCGGACGAGTTCCGCAAGGCGCTCGGTGCCTTCGCTACCGGCGTCACCATCATCACCACCTGCGACGGCCACGGCGCGCCCGTGGGCCTGACCGCCAACAGCTTCAACTCGGTGTCGCTGAACCCGCCGCTGGTGCTGTGGAGCCTGTCCCTGACCTCGTCGAGCCTGGCGGCCTTCCGCGATGCCCGGCACTGGGCCGTGCACGTGCTGGCGGCCGATCAGCAGGCGCTGTCGATGCGCTTTGCCCGGCGCGGCGAAGATCGCTTCGCCGGCCTGCCGATCGAACGCGGCGTCGACGGCGTGCCGCTGCTCAAGGGCTGCGCCGCGCGCTTCGTCTGCCGCACCGCGTTCGAATATCGCGGCGGCGACCATCTGATCTTCGTCGGCGAGGTGCTGGAATTCACGCGCCTGGAAGCGCCGCCGCTGGTGTTTCACGGCGGCCGCTACGCCGACCCCGGCCTGCTGCAGGCCGCCGCGCCGCGCACCGGACTCAAGGCCAGCAAGAATTTTCTCGAGGGCAGCTTCGACGAGAGCTTCCTGGGGCATTTGCTGGCGCGCAGCCATCATCGTTTCTTCGCAAGCATGCGCGCCGAACTCGACGGCGAGGGTTTGTCGGAAGAAGCCTTCGACCTGCTGTCGACGATCACGCTGCGCCACGACCTGAGTTCGCGCGAGTTGTCGGCCAGCCTCACCGACGCGCTCGACCAGGCCGGTGGCCGAGCCCTGCGCACGCTGATCGACAAGCAGCTCGTGCTGGCGCTGCCGGCGCCCGAACCGGCATCGTCCGGCACCGACGTGGTGTACGAGCTGACGCCGAAAGGGCAGGCCTGCGCGCTACGCATCATCGCCGCGGCCAAGGCGGCGGAAACGCAGCTGCTGGACAAGCTCGGCGATGTGGATGGAGCCGAGCTCAGGCGCCTGCTGGGACGGCTGCTGGAGCTGTCGGACATGCCGCCGGCCTGAGCGGGCGTCGTCCGCGATCGACACCTCGGTCCGAGGGTACCACTGTGGTCACGGATCCGAAGCAGGCCACCATCGAGCAGGTGATGAATGCTTTGGGCAAGGTGAAGCTGGTCACCAACGATATCGACCAATCGATCTCGTACGAGTACGCCGCCTACGAAAATCTCACCAAGACCACTGATCCTTCGGGCAACAGTGTTGTTCTTCACTACGATCAGCGTGGGCGCAAGGACACGATGTCGGACCCCGATATGGGAAGCTGGATCTACACCTACAACGGCTTTGGTGAGCTGATTTCACAGAGAGACGCCAAGCTGCAGACCGTGTCGATGCAGTACGACACTCTTGGGCACATGGTTCGTCGTGACGAACCAGAAGGTACGACCGTCTGGACTCACGACACGCGCTGGAAAGGTGCGCTCAGTGACGTTGTCCAGAAGAACGCGTCTGAAGTCGAGATTTATAGGAAGACTGTCGAGTACGACACCGTCGGCAAGGTGAAGAAGGAGACGATTGCCACGAATTGGGCCGGCGTGGTAATCGGGTCGGTAATGCATGGCGCCAGTTTGCCACGCGCCGCAAGGGCTGCTCGGCTGGTGGCGGCGCCACTGGTGCACCGATTTCCGCAGCCCGGGCCGCGCTCGCCGTCATTCGTCGCATCGCCGCTACTCGAACGCCGGCCGTGGCCCGACGCTGGGCGCCAGATTCTCGAACCGGGCGGGCCATGAATACCAGCACTTCCATCGGCGACATCGGCGCCGTTCCATCGCAGCACCCACGCCGGCGCATGACCGCCCGCTCCGCGTTGCGCAAGGCCGGCGCGCTGTGGCTGCTGATCGCGGTGCTGGGCCAGCTGCTGCTGGCGATCTACGTCGCTGGCTTCTACGGGCTGTCTGCCGCGCAAGGGCGGCTGCAGGACTGGGCCAAGGTGCTGCCGCAGGGCATGGTGGCGGGTCAGCCCTTCCTCAACACCGTACTGGCCACGCACCTGCTGTTCGTGGTGGTGATCATCGTCGGCGGTGCGCTGCAGCTGCTGCCTGCGCTGCGGCGTGCGCGGCCCGGCTTCCATCGCTGGAGCGGGCGACTGTATCTGCTGGCGGCGGCCGTGCTGAGCCTCGGTGGACTGATCATGGTGTGGACGCGCGGCACCGTCGGCGATCGGTCGCAGCATTTGGCGATCAGCCTTAACGCGCTGCTGATCCTGGGCTTTTCGGCAGTGGCCTGGCAGCAGGCGCGGGCGCAGCGCCTGGACGCACATCGGCGCTGGGCGCTGCGCCTGTTCCTGGCGGTGAGCGGCGTCTGGTTCTTCCGCATCGGTCTGATGCTGTGGATCGTGGTCAACCAGGGGCCGGCGGGCTTCGACCCCAAGAGCTTCACCGGGCCTTTCCTGACGTTTCTGTCGTTCGCCCAATACTTACTGCCACTGACGGTGCTGGAGCTGTACTTCAGAACGCTGGAGCGCGGCAGCGTCAGTGCCCAGGCCCTGATGGCCGGTACGCTGCTGGTGTTGAGCCTGGCGACGCTCGGCGGCATCGGTGCGGCGACCGCGCTGATGTGGTGGCCGCAGCTGTAGCCCCGAGGCGCTGCGGCGAAGGATTATTCTGCGGCCATGTCCGTCTCGGTCTCCCTCGACAAACCTAGCGGTCTGGCGCTGATGCTGGGCTGGCCACGGCTGCGCTTCACCCTGGCGCTGTCGGGAACGCTGGGCCTGATGATTGGCCTGGGCTGGGATTCGGGCCTGTTCGCCGGCCTGAGCCGCACCGTTCTGATCGGGCTGGCGGCGATGCTGGGCTTCGGGCTGTTCGAGCAATGGCCGCGGCGCTTGCCGTCTTGGTTGGCGCGCTGGGTGCTGCAGGTGCTCAGCGTCGCCGTGGCCATTCCGCTGGCTGCCTTCGCGCTCTACGTCCTGTCTACCGCCGACGCTGCGCCGCCGTTCTGGAAGGACAGTGATCGCCTAGGCGGCTTCGGCATGTTCACCGTCATGGGCCTGCTGATCGCGCCGTGGGCGGCGCTGGCCGCGCTGGTGCGGCAGAAGGAAGCGCTGGCGCGCGAACAGGCGCTGCGCTTCGATCTGGA
>JALRLM010000551.1 GCA_023254435.1 Hydrocarboniphaga sp. | reverse complement strand
TACTGCCGGCCGAGCCCGGCGAAGGCAGCCTGCCGGCACTGCCGGGCTTCGGCGCGGACGAGTGAGCCCGGCTCGATCCGGCTGACGCAGCCTGGCCTCGGGCCCTCAGGCGCCCTTGTTCTTCTCGTCCCAGGCCATCGGCTGCCAGAGCTCCAGCTTGTTGCCGTCGGGGTCCATGATCCAGGCGAACTTGCCGTTCTCGTGCGACTCGGGCCCGCCGACGATCTCGATGCCGTCGGCGCGCAGCTGCGCGATCAGGGCGTCCAGGTCGTCGACGCGGGAGTTGATCATGAAGGCCGAACCGCTGGGACTGAACCACTGGCTGTCGCGATCCGCGACGGTCCACACGGTGAGCCCCTGGTCGTCGGACTTGTCGTCGGGCCAGCGCAGAATCGCGCCGCCCCAACTCTCCAGCGACAGGCCCAGGTGCTGCTGGTACCAGGCCGCCAGCGCGGCGCCATCACCCTTGCTCTTGAAGAAGATGCCGCCGATGCCGGTCACTTTCGCCATGTCGATTCCACCGCGCCGATTGCAGGACGGCGCAACATAGCAGGCCGCCGATCGACCGGCACATTGGCCGGTACACGCTGCAGCAATCGACGCCCGCCTTGTCACGCCACTGCCACGCAAGCGTCATCTTCGAGCCTTGGCGACCGCGGATACTGACATCGACCCAAAATCGATTGCATCCGAGGAGGCCTCGCCATGGCCAAGGATCAGAGCCGCACCCGCCGTTATCGCACGCTGTGGATCTCCGACGTCCACCTGGGCACGCCGGGCTGCAAGGCCGCGCATCTGGTCGACTTCCTCAAGTACAACGACTGCGACACGCTGTACCTGGTCGGCGACATCGTCGACGGCTGGAAGCTCAAGGGTGGCTGGTTCTGGCCGCAGGAGCACACCAACGTCGTGCGCAAGGTGCTGACCAAGGCCAAGCGCGGCACCAAGGTCATCTACGTCACCGGCAATCACGACGAGTTCCTGCGCAAGTTCGTCGACTATCGCATCGAGATGGGCAACATCCGCGTGGTCAACGAGCACATCCACCGCACCGCCGACGGCCGCCAGATGCTGGTCACTCACGGCGACATGTTCGACGTCATCACGCGCTATCACCGCTGGATCGCCATGGCCGGCGACCTCGCCTACGAGGCGACGATGCGCACCAACTACTGGTTCAACCGCGCACGCGCACTCATGGGCATGCGCTACTGGTCGCTGTCGGCCTTCGCCAAGAAGAGCGTCAAGAACGCCGTGGCCATCATCAGCGAGTACGAGGACAGCGTGGCGCGCGAATGCAAGCGTCGCGGTCTCGACGGCGTGGTCTGCGGACACATCCACCACGCCGAGATCCGCGACATCCACGGCGTCACGTATCACAACTGCGGCGATTGGGTGGAATCGTGCACAGCGCTCGGCGAGACCCAGGACGGCCGTATCGAGATCATCCGCTGGGTCGAGCTCGATCACCTCAACCTGAGCCCAAGCCCGCGCGTCACGCCGATCAAGAAGGCCGCTGCCAAGGCCGCCGCGGTCAAGCCCGAGATCACCACGCCGACTGCCGCCAATGGTGAGCGTTGCCATGCCAGCATCGGGCGCAGGCGTGGCGCAGCCGGTGTCTCGGGTTGCTCGGCGCGGGTCA
>JALRLM010000238.1 GCA_023254435.1 Hydrocarboniphaga sp. | reverse complement strand
CTCTTCCGATCTGTCCTCGTCGTCGCCGAGCAGCTGGTGCAGCGCCGGATTGACCTGCAGCACGCGGCCGCCGGCATCGACTATCGCCGCCGGCATCGCCGAGCGCAGCAGCGCTTCGCGATAGGCCTCGAAGCGAGGCGCCGGGCCCTGCCCTTCGACCGCACTCGGTCCGCTGCGCACGAACAGACCCTGCGAAACCGGGCTGCGTTCGAACAGGTCGGTATGCGCCGCCATCACGTCGTCGCGACCGACCAGCAGCAGGCCACCGGGCCGCAGCGCGGCGGCGAACTGCTCGACGGCGGCGCGCTGCGCCGGCTGCTGCAGCGAGCTCAGCAGGTTGCGGCAGTCCACCAGATCGAAGCCCTGGATCGGCGGCGGCGTGGTGACGTCGTGTACGGCGAAGGCGCAGCGTGCGGTCAGGGCCGGATCGACGCGGCATTCGCCGGCGTCGATGCGCAGGTAACGGTTGCGCAGGTGCGCCGGCACGCGCTCGGCCGAGTCGGCCGCGAAGCCGCCGCGCTGCGCCACGCGCAGCAGATCGAGCGCGATGTCGGTGCCCAGGATGCGAAAGTCCACCGGCGCCTCGGCGCCGAGCTGCGCCTCCGACACCAGCATGGCGATGGAGTACACGTCCTCGCCGGCCGCGCAGGCCGGCACCCAGATCGACGGCGTCGGCGCATCGGCCAGCAGATGCGGCAGCGTGCGCGACAGGCCGGCGTAGGCCTCGGGATCGCGGAAGAAAACCGTGGTGGCCTCGAGCAGCGTGTGCGCGAGCGCGACGGCCTCGTCGCGGTCGGCTTCCAGGCGCGCGGCGTAGTCGTCGATGCGCGTCAAGCCGAGCCGGCGCATGCGCAGGTCGATGAAATACGAGGCCGTGGCCGGCCGGTATTCGCCGATGCGCACGGGAGAGGCCAGGCTCAGCGCATCGGCGATGCGCTGCAGCGTCGCCACCGGCAGCGCGCCGGACGCCGCGTTCACGTCGCCACCCGCCACGACATCGAAACGACGGCGATCAGGTTCGCCGTCGTTTCGATGCAGCCCAGGCTGGCGCGGGCGCGGCGCATGCCGATCAGGCCGCGACCAGCTCCGAGCAGCCGGCTTCGAGCCGGCGCAGGCCTTCGGCCAGGTCGGCCTCGCTGATGTTGAGCGGCGGCGCCACGCGCAGCACGTCGGGGCCCGCGACCAGCGTCCACACGCCATGGCGCAGGCCGGCGTTGACGAGCTCCTTGGCCTTGCCCTTCCAGGCCTCGGCCACGGGCGCGCCGATCAGCAGGCCCATGCCGCGCACGCCGGTCAGCAGGCCGGTGCGCTGGCCGATGCCGAGCAGGCCCTCGCGCAGCTGCTCGCTGCGCGCACGCACGTTGGCCAGCAGCGCGGCGGAGGAGAGCTCCTCGAGCGAGGCATGACCCACGGCGCAGGCCAGCGGATTGCCGCCGTAAGTCGAACCGTGCGTGCCGAACGCCAGGCTCGCCGCGGCTTCCTTGGTCGCCAGCATGGCGCCCAGCGGAAAACCGCCGCCCAGGCCCTTGGCGGTGCTGAGCACGTCGGGCGTGACGCCGAACTGCTCGTAGGCGAAGAGCGTGCCGGTGCGACCATTGCCGGTCTGCACCTCGTCGAAGATCAGCAGCGCATTGTGCTGATCGCAGAGCTCGCGCGCGGTCTTGATGAACTCCGGGGTCGCCGGCGTCAGGCCGCCCTCGCCCTGCATGGGCTCCAGGACCACGGCGCAGGTCTGTTCGCCGACGGCGGCGCGCAGCGCTTCGACATCGTTGTACGGCAGATGCGTGATGCCGCCCGGCAGCGGCTCGAAGCCCTGCGTGTACTTGGCCTGGCCGCCGACGCTCACGGTGAACAGCGTGCGACCGTGAAAGGCGTTGTAGAAGGCGATGATCTGGTGCTTGTGCGGGCCGTACTTGGCCGATGCGTGCTTGCGCGCCAGCTTGAACGCGGCCTCGTTGGCCTCGGCACCCGAATTGCAGAAGAACACGCGGTCGGCGAAGGTCTTGTCCACGAGCGTGCTAGCCAGCTTGAGCGCCGGCTCGTTGGTCATGACGTTGGACAGGTGCCAGAGCTGGTTGGCCTGCTCGGTGAGCGCGGCGACGAGCTTGGGATGGCAGTGGCCCAGCCCGGTCACGGCGATGCCGCAGGCCAGATCCAGGTATTCCTTGCCCTGCTGATCCCACAGTCGCGAACCCTGGCCTCGCACCGGGATGATGTCCGACGGCGCGTAGTTCGGAACCATGACCTCGTCGAAGGTCTTGCGAGTCACCTGCATGGCCAACCTCATCAAAAGAACGTACCGCTGGACGGAGATCACCGTCCGGAAGATCGCCCGGCTCGATTTCGAATCCGGGCCGAAAAAGCGAATGGCCCGCCGGGCGGGCCATTGCTGTCATGCGTCGCGGATCATAACAAGCGCTGTCACAGGGGCCAATCCACTGGGCAATCCGGTCTACTAAGTTCGCCTGGAGAGGCTTTTACAAGGATTTCGCCATGGATTTCGACGAGTTGATGCAGCAGATGCAGCCCGGCCCAGACACCTGGACCGCCATCATTCCGGAGGACTGGCTGCAGGGACGCTCCGCTTATGGCGGACTGCAGGTTTCGCTGGCCCTCAAGGCCATGCGCGCGCTGCTGCCCACCGAGGTTCCCTTGCGCACGCTGCAGGTCACCTTCCTGGCGCCCGTGCCTCCGGGCCCCGTGGAGATTACCGCCCACGTGCTGCGCGCCGGCAAGAGCGCCACGCATGTCGAGGCACGGCTGCAGATGGCCGGACAGACCCTGTGCCTGGTGATCGGCGTATTCGGCCTGTCACGAGCATCGTCGGTGAACATCCTGCCCGTGCAACCGGCGGTCACGGTGGACGAGAAGCCCCTGCAGCTGCGCTATGTCGAAGGCATTACGCCCGTCTTCCTGCAGCATTTCGACATGCGCTGGCTCAGTGGCTCGCGCCCCTTCCAGGGCGCGAGCACGGCGCGCGCGGTGATCGAAGTGGGGCTGCACTCGGCAGCGGACCGCAAGGCCAGCGACCTGCACCTGACCGCTATCGCCGACGCCATCCCGCCGCTGGCACTGGCGATGCTGCACAAGCCCGCGCCGGCCAGCTCGATGACCTGGATGCTCGAACTGCTGTCCGACCGCTACGATCACCAGCCGCTAAACGGCTGGCGCTTCGACGCCGAAGTCCTCGCCGCTGGCCAGGGTTATACCAGCCAGACCGTGATGATCTGGGCGCCCGATGGCAGTCCCGCGGCGCTTAGTCGGCAGAGCATGGTGGTGTTCGCCTGACGCCGTAGTTTCCAGGCTTCAGTGCGACGTGCCGCCGTGCGGCCGTGACGGCAGACCACCGGCGGCATACTCGGCGGCGTCGATGGTCCCGTCACCATTGGCGTCCCACTGATCGAACACCTTACGCAGCCCGGCATCGGCTTCGCTCTTGTCGATGACACCGTCGCCGTTTCGATCAAGCTTCATCATGCGCGGATCGGGCGCGGTCGTGGGATCGGGGGCGATAGCGTGCTGGGCCTGAGCCGACGCGCCAGCTCCCAGCAGCACCACGGCTGCCGCACAAGCCGCGAGACGCGCATTGCGGTGAATGTTCATGACGAACTCCTCACACTGGGACGCTACGAGGTCTACGCCGGGAATTTGAATTCGCACTGAATCGCCCGGATCGTCGACTGGGCATTCACGGAACTCACGATGACCCGTCCGGGTCTGGTTCTGTCAGACCGACATTGCAGGGTGAGACGCCATGACTTCGATGCAAAGGCTGCTGTCGATCGCGCTGCTCTGCCTGGGAAGCCCCGGCGCGCTGGCGTCGCCCTCCCCGACCATTTTCCATGTCTCCGAGTCGGCAAAGGGTGGCGACATCATCGGCATCCAAGGCGACGCGTTTGGCCCGCAACCGCAGGCGTGGCTGCAAAGAGTGGAAGCCGGCACCAGCAAGCTTTCGCCGGCTACCGCCAAGCAGATGCAACTCGTCAACCGATCGACGAACTATGTCTCGGCTTTGATTCCAGAAACCGAGCAGGTCGGTGTCTATGCCATTTGGATCAAGAGCGGATCGGGCTATAGCGAACCCGCGCTGGTCAATGTGGCACGCGCCTGGGGTGCCAACGACCTGGGCGGCACCCAGATCGATCCCGGTCGCGGTTTCCGGTTGTTCGGGCGCAACCTATATCTGGGTAGCGGCCATCCGACGGTTCGCTTCGTCGACGACAAGACGACGCTGGAGGCCAGCGTCATCACTCGCGGAAGCGACGCCAATATGCTTCGGCTCAACGCGCCCGGGCAGTTGGTGCCCGGCAAGACCTACACCGTGCAAGTCAACAACGGCTACGGAGGTGAGTACGGTACGACGAGCCTGCGATACACCCTGACGGCGCGTGCCTCGGGCACCGATGCCTTCGGGCTCGGGGTTCCATGGGGTAGCGAGTTTTCTTCGATCGCCGCGAACCTGATCGATGTCAAAACCCATGGCGCCGTCGGCGATGGGAAAGCCGATGACACCGTCGCGATCCAGAGCGCCATCGACGCGGCCAGTGCGGACGGCGGCGGTACCGTTTTCTTTCCAGCGGGCACTTACAAGATCGTCTACTCGGCCGGAAACACGAAGCATTCGATGCTGGATCTCAAATCCAACGTCGTACTCAAAGGCGAGAGCCGCGATCGATCCCGCATCGTGCTGACCGGATCGACTCCCGACTCCAGGCAATACGCGTTCGGCATTCTCGGCTACGGCGTGCATCACTCCGGCTTCGCGCACATCGGCATCGAGAACACGGAAACCGGCGCCCCGACGACTGTGTTCTGGCGCGTCGGCAGCGAGAAGCTGTTCATGATCGATTGCCAGATGCGCATCGCGGGCGGCAAAGGCATCAGTTCGCAAAACAGCAATCAGATCGTGATCAAGCGGAACGTTATAGACAACGATGCTTCGAATTCAAAAAGCTTTCCAAGCGAAACCGTGTGGATGGTTGGCAGCACCGATCTCATATTTTCGAATAATGACCTGTCCTGGTACTTCAAACGCATCCGCACCACACGCGGACAAAGACTGCTAATCGAGGGCAATCGCTATCAGCGAATCGCCATTCAGAACGACACACGCCTAGAAAGCGGTGTGATCGAAACATCGCAAACAGATAGTGCGATCATCCTCGACAATACGATAACCAAAGGTGGACGAGACCCTCTGATCCAGAACGGCGATGGAGAGACCATCATGGCGCAGGGAGGACCTTCCCTCAATCGAGACATCGGCAACGTGTCATCGGCGACAGCCACCAGCCTCACGGACTTGTCAAAAAAATGGGACTACGACTACTCCCAAGGCGATGCCGACATGTCGAGCCAGCATTACTACGTGGCCATCGTCAATGGCCCCGGAATGGGGCAATTGCGTGAACTGAGCGCCGATAGACCCAATACTGGTAATACGCTGTACATCAGCGACGCTTGGCAGGTACTGCCCGCCGTCGGAAGCCGCTATTCCATCATTCGCTGCGATGCTTGCCGACATCTGGTGAAAGGCAACCATCTGAGCGGCAACCTTCAAGGCCTTGAATACTACGCAGGCAACTTTTGGGACATCAGTTTCATCAGTAACGACTTGAATGACAATGGTGCAATCTGGATTCGGTCGGACTATCGCCCCAATACGACACCACCAACATTCCAAATCACCCGAAATCTCCAGATCTTCGGGAACCACGTCCGCAATCAACGCAACACTTACTCTCTGCCTGGATCCTATTCGCGCCTGCTGCTGGAGACCTGGAGCGCCCCGAAAGTGGGCTTCCCTGCTTTTTTTGGAACAAACTTGGTCGGCATCGACGCAAAGGACAATAGCCTGAGCGCACCGCAACCTAATCAGTATCAAGGCGCCAACGGTGAGGGCTATACGATCAAGATCGTCGGACCGCACCAGCAAGACGATTCAGTCAATGTACTGGGGACGATCTTTCAACGTAATGCGGCGTCCAATACCGATAGTGCCTTCCATCTTTCACCGGGCGCGCGCAGCACCGCTATCTGGGAATCCCGACTTAAGAAAGCCGGGTCGTTGCTTTCGGGGGAATCGCTGGGCATCGGTGATCGCGCCAAGCTATCGGGAGATACTCAAGTCGATTCCCTGGATGAGAAGCGAGCTCCCTAAAGGCTCCAGCAGGTATTGGGGGGCACCTTACGCCTGTCTTTTTGCTCGGGCTAAAACTGACTCAGGACGAAAGCGAAGTCGATACCTTTTTACTCGGAAACGAAGTTGGACTGCGCCCGAGGAAAAGCATACGAGTCGCCGGCGTAGTCAACAAAATAAAGTGCAGGCCCAGCGGGATCAGGAACGATATCGTGACCGTTAGCCAAACGCCTTTTATCCCGAACTCCTCCAACGAGTAATGCACATATTGATGGAGCATCATAATCGTCAGCGTGCACTCCCCCAGGATCTGCAACAGTCGCTCATTGAAGAGCGGCGCAAGCAGCCTGCTGAGCCACATAAATATCAGCGAGAGGGCAGCAGCCAGAAACAGACCGAGCACCGGAGGATCGACCTTGCAGTCCTTCATATTCAACTTGAACGCGGAACCGCACTGATAAGCCGCATAGCTCAGCAGCAGAACCACCAACACGAAAATGATTGCCCTGCGATTACCAATGCCGATGCCGGCCAATACGTGGCCCGCCCAGAAGAAGAAAAACGCGGCCGGAACCGTGAGCAAGCCCCAGGGCGAAGGCTTGAACGGCGAGAACGTGATCAGCGTTGCGATCGCCACGGAGACGACAGCGAGGAGGACAAACTTTAAGGTCGCAGGTGAACCGAGCTTGCCGATGGCGTAGTTATAGCTGATCGTCACCATAAACAGGCAAGTCAAAAACCAGATTGGCCCGAATCTTTCAACGGTGAATGTTCCGCCTAACGCCACTCCGAATAGATTCTTGAGCTTCCAGTACCAAGGGATCAGGCCGAACCCCATGTACTTGATGACGTCTGCCAAAAGAAGCAGCAGCACGAAAGACATGTACGGAACCAGCAGCGATTTGATCCGACGCTCGACCATTGTTCTCTGCTCCGAGGGCCGAAACACGAAGCCCGATAGCATGAAAAACAGTGGCATATGAAATAGAAATATGAACAGGACGATACCGGAGTACGGTGACGGTGGCTTGGCAGGGAGAATATGTCCCAGCACAACCAAAATGATGCCAAGAAACTTGGCTGCGTCGATCCAGGAAATTCTCATTCATCCATCTCGATAGACCCGCAATGCTTATCGCACCGACTCCAGCCCAAGCCTCCCCCACTTGAGCCGCATATCTCGCTTTCCAATTGGCGCTAACCGTAGAGCACGACTCGCGCGACCAATCGGAAAATGGCGGAGAGAGAGGGATTCGAACCCCCGGAACCTTGCGGTTCAGCGGTTTTCAAGACCGCCGCAATAGACCACTCTGCCATCTCTCCGCGGCCGGGCCGCCGGCGAGTGTTGCGAAACCGCACCTCGGGTGCAGCCCTCGTTACTCGCCGTCACCCTATTGTGCCTCAACGGGTGCAAATTTCCTGCACAGTTGGGTCCTAACATGCGCTCCACACGTCGCCTCGCGGGGTCGGCGCGGGACTTCAGATCATCTTCTTCCCTCCGGTCACGGAACCTTATCGGCCCAGGTGCGCTCAGAGCGGCGCCGCCCGGCGATGGCCTGCTCCCATGAGAGGAAGACAAAGGTCCGGCGGTGCGGCGATCGGTCAGGGCGGGTTTGCGGTGAACAGCAGGGAACAAGAATGCGCAGAATTTCAGCGGCGGCGGTGAATGCGGCCCGGCGGCGGAGCCGCTCGGCCGGCAAGGTGGGCATCGTCGGCATCCTCGTGGTGGTGTTGGTCATCGCCGGGCTGGCCGGGCTGGCCTGGTATCTGGGTCAGCGCAACGCCGCCGGCCAGGGCATGGCTGGCATGCCGGGACGCCCCGGCGGCTTTCCGCCTCCGGGCATGGGCGGCTTCGGTTTCGCCACCACGGTGGGCGCGGCCGAAGTGACGCAGCAGGACATTCCGGTGCAACTCGAGGCCCTGGGCACCGTCGTGCCGCTGGCCACCGTGACCGTGCGTCCGCAGGTCTCGGGCATGATCACCGAGATCCGCTTCCGCGAAGGCCAGACGGTGACCAAGGGCCAGGTGCTGGCGGTCATCGACCGGCGCCCGCTCCAGATGTCGCTCGACCAGGCCGAAGGCAACCTGCAGCGTGACGAGGCTCAGCTGCAGAACGCCAAGCTGCAGTTGGAGCGCTTCCGCACGCTGCTGAGCCAGGACTCCATTGCCGAGCAGGAGGTCGACGCCCAGGCCGCCACCGTCAAGCAGCTCGAAGGCACCGTGGCCGCCGATCGTGCCGCCGTGGGGACCGCGCGCCTGAACCTGGATTTCTCCGAAGTGAAATCGCCGGTCTCGGGACGCGTCGGCCTGCGCGTGATTGACCTCGGCAACTACATCGCCGCGGGCGACGCCAGCGGCATTGCCGTGGTCACGCAGATCTCGCCCACCGACGTCGAGTTCACGGTGCCGCAGGACCGCGTTTCCGAGATCCAGGAGTCGGTCGCCAAGGGCAGCGCACTGCCGGCCACGGCGCTGGATCGCACCCGCGTCAACATGCTGGCCCAGGGCCAGTTCGGCACGCTCGACAACCTCGTCAACACCGAGACCGGCACCGTTCGCGCCAAGGCGCGCTTCGCCAACGACGAGGCCACGCTGTACCCGAGCCAGTTCGTCAATCTGCGGCTGACGCTGCGCGTCATCGACGGCGCGCTGGTGGTGCCGGCCTCGGCCGTTCGCAACGGCAGCAACGGCGATTTCGTCTGGCTGCTCAACGCCGACAAGACCGTGAGCCAGCGCGCGATCAAGCGCGGCCAGGTCACCGCCGACAAGGTGCAGGTGCTCGACGGCCTGAAGCTGGGCGACAAGATCGTCACCGAGGGCGGCGATCGCCTGAAGGAAGGCGATCAGGTCTCGCTGCCGGGCGACAAGCCGACGCCGCGCATGGGCCCGAATGGCCAGCAGCAGCCGGGCCAGGGCGGCGAACGTCGGCGCCGCCGCGAAGGCGCTGCCGGCAGCCCGCCTGCGGGTGGTCCGCCGCCCGGCGGCGCGCCCTGATCGCATCCGACCTGATTACGTGATCGATCCGTGAACCCGTCGCGTCCCTTTATCGAGCGGCCCGTCGCCACCGCCCTGCTGATGCTGGCGATCGTGCTGGCCGGCCTGGTCGGCTTCAAGCTGCTGCCGCTGTCGGCGCTGCCCGAGGTGGACTACCCCACCATCCAGGTGCAGACGCTGTATCCCGGCGCCAGCCCGGAGGTGATGAGCCAGACCGTCACCGCACCGCTGGAGCGCGAGCTGGGCGAAGTGCCGGGGCTGCAGCGCATGAGTTCGGTCAGCACCGCCGGCGCCTCGGTGATCACGCTGCAGTTCGGCCTTACCGAATCGCTCGACGTCTCCGAGCAGGAAGTGCAGGCCGCCATCAACGGTGCCAACAACCTGCTGCCGGCCGACCTCCCCGCGCCGCCCGTCTACGCCAAGGTCAATCCGGCCGATGCGCCGGTGCTGACGCTGGCGCTGACTTCGGCCACATTGCCGCTGACCGAAGTGCGCAACCTCGCCGACACGCGGCTGGCGCTCAAGATCGCCCAGGTCTCGGGCGTGGGTCTGGTCAGCATGTCGGGCGGCCAGCGCCCGGCCATGCGCATCCAGGCCGACACCCAGGCGCTGTCGAGCTACGGCATCACGCTGTCGACACTGGAATCAGCCATCAGCGCGGCCAACGCCAACAGCGCCAAGGGCAGCTTCGACGGCCCGGCGCGCGCCTACACCATCAATGCCAACGACCAGCTGCTCACGGTCGACGATTACAAGAACCTCGTCGTCACCTACAGCACCACCACACCCGGCGGCGCGCCGGTGCGCCTGTCCGACGTCGCCAACGTGGTCGAGGCGGCCGAGAACATCAAACTCGGCGCCTGGTCTGGCCTGCGTCCGGCCATCATCGTCAACATCCAGCGCCAGCCCGGCGCCAACGTGATCGAGACCGTCGACGCCATCAAGGCGCGCCTGGGCGATCTGCAGGCCACGCTGCCAGCCAGCGTCGAGCTCAACATCCTGGCCGACCGCACCACCGGCATCCGCGCCTCGGTGGAACACGTGCAGCTGGAGCTGATCCTGGCCGTGGTCATGGTCGTGCTGGTGATCTTCTTCTTCCTGCACAGCCCGCAGGCGACGCTGATCGCCAGCCTGTCGGTGCCGATCTCGCTGATCGGCACCTGCGGCCTC
>JALRLM010000512.1 GCA_023254435.1 Hydrocarboniphaga sp. | reverse complement strand
GGCGACTCAGGCCTGCGTGCCGCCCACGGTGATGCCGTCGATCTTCAGCGTCGGCTGCCCGACGCCCACGGGCACGCTCTGCCCTTCCTTGCCGCAGACGCCGACGCCGCCGTCGAGCTTGAGATCCGAGCCCACCATCGACACCGCCCGCATCGCCTCCGGCCCGTTGCCGATCAGCGTCGCGCCCTTCACCGGGCGCGTGATGCGGCCGTTCTCGATCAGGTAGGCCTCGGAGGCCGAGAACACGAAGTTGCCCGAGGTGATGTCCACCTGGCCGCCGCCGAAGTTCACCGCGTAGAGGCCGTTGGGCACCGAGCGGATGATCTCCTCGGGGTCGTGCGGCCCGGCCAGCATGTAGGTGTTGGTCATGCGCGGCATCACCAGCGACGCGAAGCTTTCGCGACGGCCGTTGCCGGTGCTCTCGACACCCATCAGGCGCGCGTTGAGCGTGTCCTGCAGATAGCCCTTGAGGATGCCGTTCTCGATCAGCGTGGTGCAGCGCGTGGGCGTGCCCTCGTCATCGAGGTTCAGCGAGCCGCGACGCCCCGGCAGCGTGCCATCGTCGACGATGGTGCAGAGCTCGCTGGCCACCTTCTCGCCGATGCGGCCCGAATAGGCCGAGCTGCCCTTGCGGTTGAAGTCGCCTTCCAGGCCGTGGCCCACGGCTTCGTGCAGCAGCACGCCGGGCCAGCCCGGGCCGAGCACGATCGGCATGGTGCCGGCCGGCGCCGGAATGGCGTCGAGCATCACGATGGCCTGGCGCACGGCCTCGCGCGCGTATTCCTCGGGCAGTTGCGAGGCGGCGAAGTAATCGAGCGCATGGCGGCCGCCGCCGCCGACGTGGGCCTGCTCGCGGCGGCCGTTGTGCTCGACGATGACGGTCACGTCCATGCGGATCAGCGGCCGCACGTCGGCGGCCAGCCGGCCCGAGGTCGCGGCCATGACCACGACTTCGTAGTTCATCGCCAGCGAGCACATGACCTGCTTCACGCGCGTGTCGGCCGCGCGCGCGGCGGCGTCGGCGCGGCGCAGCAGCGCGAGCTTGTCGGGCGTGGGCAGCGTCTCGAGCGGATTGATGGCCGGGTACAGCGCCAGGCCGCGGTTCTCGGTCAGCGCGCCGACCTGATAGCGCTCGCCGGTGTCGACGATAGCGCGGGCGGCCGTGGCGGCGTCCTGCAGCGCGTCGTAGCGCAGTTCTTCGGTGTAGGCCAGGCCCTGCCTGTCGCCGGCGACGGCGCGCACGCCCACGCCCTGCTCCACGCTGTGGCTGCCGCTTTTGACGATGCCTTCCTCCAGCGACCAGTGCTCGGACTTGGAGAACTGGAAGTACAGATCGGCGGCGTCGACGCCGGGCTTCATGAGGCCGTCGAGCACGCGCGTGAGGCGCTGCTCGTCGAGTTCGGCGGGTTCCAGCAGCGTGGCGCGGGCGACGGCGAGTGCGTTGCTCATCGAGGGTCCTGAAGAATCTTGAGTGATGAATTATCGGGGCGACCGCGCGCGATCAAAGCCGCCGATGCTTGAGCGAGGGCAGCGAGGCGCGCACCGAACGCAGGCGCTCGAAATCGAGATCGGCCAGCACCACGCCGGGGGTGTCGTCGACGCGCTGCGCCAGGATGTTGCCCCAGGCATCGACGATCATCGTGTGGCCCCAGGTGCGGCGACCGCTGGCGTGTTCTCCGCACTGGCCCGGCGCGATCACGAAGCACTGGTTCTCCACTGCGCGGGCGCGCAGCAGGATCTCCCAGTGCGCTTCGCCGGTGCGCTCGGTGAACGCGGCCGGGATGCACAGCAGTTCGGCGCCGCGCTGCACCAGGCCGCGAAACAGTTCGGGAAAGCGCAGGTCGTAGCAGACCGACAGGCCCACCGCGCCGACTTCGGTGGGTGCGACCACGTAGGCCGGCTCGCCGAAAGCGATGGTCGCCGATTCGCGATAGCGCTCCACGCGATCGCCGCGTTCCACGTCGACATCGAACAGATGGATCTTGTCGTAGCGCGCGATGCGCGCTCCGTCGTGGCCGTAGACCAGCGAGGCGGCGTAGACGCGGTCGGCATCGCCCGGCACCGCCAGCGGTGCGGTGCCGGCGATCAGCGTGATGTTGAATTCGCGCGCGGTCTCGGCCAGCCAGTGCTGCACCGGGCCGCTGCCTTCGGGCTCGGCATGCACGAGCTTGTCGGGATCCTTGCGGCCCATGAAGGCGAAGTTCTCGGGCAGCGCGGCCAGTCGCGCGCCGGCCTGCGCGGCTTGCGCGATCAGGCGATGGCTGGATTCGAGATTGGCCGCCAGATCGGCGCCCGTGTTGAGCTGAATCGCGGCAACGAGTGTCATGCGGTCAGTCTACTCCCAGACGATGGCGCGGTCGTGGACGCCGCGGCCGCGATCCGAGCTTGGCACGCAGGCCTGAACCCTGGGCATGCGGCGGTGGTCACATCGCGTCGCGACGAGGCGTTCAGGCCCGAGGCGACATACTGGCCCTCCCCGCGTCGCCGCCAGCGGCGGCAACGGGATCGATCCTTGCGCCCCATTTGCCGATGACCCAGCCCCCAGCCGACCTCCCCACTCCGCCGCCCTCGCGCTGGCGCCGCTGGTTCGGCCGCCGCGATCCGCTGGCGCGCCGCATCGCCGCGGTCGACAGCGCGCTGGACCGGGCGCTGACGCGCCTGGCCGACGCCGACGACGAGCAGCGCCTCGGCGCGCTATGGCGTCTGGTCGACGTGCTGCGTCCGCGCCGGCGCCATCGCGCCGATCACAGCAGCTTCGTGCTGCAGCGCCTTGCGCTGCGCCTGCGCGAGGACGTGCAGGCGCGCCGCACGCTGCGCGGCAGCCTGCACTGGCTGCTGGCCACGCGGCGGCCGCTGTACCTGCTGACCGAATCGGGCGTGCTCGTGCAGGAAGGCCTGTTCTCGGGCTTCTGGCGCCGGGTGACCAATCGCGTACTGGCCGAGGAAGTCGACGACAGCGACCTGCGCGACTGCCTGCGCCAGCTGTTCCACGATGGCGAGGATCATTTGTGGATCGCGCAGACGCCCGACACCGACTGGATCGCCCTGCTCGATGCGCTGGCCCTGGGTGAGCAGGCCGTCGCGCCGGAGACCGCCGCGCGTGCGCCCTCGCCGATGTCGATGCAGTTGCTCGAAGCCCTGCAAGTGCTGTCGTATCGCATCGCCGCCATCGGCCTCGAGCCCGAGCTGGTGCGCAATCATCCGGCGATCCAGCGCTACGAGTCGCCGTTCCTGATGCAGAACGTGGAACTGCGCGAATTCATGGAGGAGCGCAAGCGCGCCTGGATGGAAGCGCGCAGCCCGGCGATCGACGATCGCCATCTGCTCGTGCTGCTCGACCAGTGCGAGGAGATCGCCGACAAGGTCCGTCGCCAGGCCGCGCGTGGCGGCGCCAGCGTGAGCCTGACCGTGCTGCTGGTGCGCCTGACGCAGCATCTGGATCGCCTGCGACTGCTGCTGCGGCTGATCGAGCCCGAGGCACCGGCGGCGGAGCTCAACGCGCTGCGCGTAGGCTTCTTCAAGGATCTGGTGCGTGCCGAGAACCGCCGCGACAGCGTGCGCGAGATGTGGCGGCAGATCATCGAGCTGCTGGCCGCGCGCATCACCGAAAACGCCAGCAAGACCGGCGAGCATTACGTCACCTCGACGCGGCGCGAATACTTTTCGATGCTGCGGTCGGCATTGGGCGCGGGCTTCGTCGTCGCCTTCATGGCGATGCTCAAGGTGGTGCTGGGCAACAGCGCGCACTCGCCGCTGATGACGGCGCTGCTCTACAGCCTCAACTACGGCCTGGGCTTCGTGCTGATCTACCTGCTGCACTTCACCATCGCCACCAAGCAGCCGGCGATGACGGCGTCGTATCTGGCGGCCAGCCTGGCGCAGCGCGAGGCCGGGCGCGACCGTCTCGATCCGCTGGTCGAGCAGATCGTGCGCACGCTGCGCTCGCAGTTCGTCGCCATCGTCGGCAACGTGGTGTTCGCTGCCGGCATTCCGGTGCTGGTCGCACTGGCGATACGCGCCAACGGCCTGCCGATGTTCATGAGCGCGGACAAGGCGCACCACCTGCTCGACGACCAGAACCCCATCGCCAGCCTGGCCTGGCTGCATGCGGCCATCGCCGGCATCTGCCTGTTCTTCGCCGGACTGATCTCGGGCTACTTCGACAACAAGGCCGTCTACAACCGCATTCCACAGCGCATCGCGCAGCTGCGCATGCTGCGCCGGGTGATCGGTGAAAAGCGCCTGCTGCGGCTCGCCGACTACGTCGAGA
>JALRLM010000320.1 GCA_023254435.1 Hydrocarboniphaga sp. | reverse complement strand
TCGTGGTGCTGCTGGCCAATTTCGAACCCGAGCGCGCGCGCATCTTCGCCGAAGCGCTGCGCGAGCTCGTCGCGAGTTCGCGCGTGTACTGGGAATCGCAGCCGCTCAACGTCACCGTGAGCATCGGCATCACGCCGCTGACCGAGGACATGCAGTCGCCCATCGAAGTGCTCACGCGCGCCGAAGACGCCTGCGCCGCCGCCAAGCGTGCAGGCCGCAACACGGTGATGGTCTACGACGCCAGCCTCGATCGCGCCGAGCGCGGCATCGACGATGCCGTGTGGGTGCGGCGCATCCGCGCCGGCCTCGAACAAAGCCTGTTCCACCTGACCACGCAGTGGGTGATGCCGGCACAGACGCATCAGCCCGAAGGCCACGTGTTCGAGATTCTGCTCGCGCTCGAGGACGAAGAAGGCTTCTGGGCTTCGCACGGCGCCTTCATGCCGGTGGCCGAGCGCCATCATCTGGTGGCCGAGATGGATCGCTGGGTGATCCGCTCGACGCTCGAGCATCTGTCGCGCTATCCGGAGACGCTGGAGCGCCTGGCCTTCTGCGCCATCCAGCTGTCGGCTGGCACCATCGCCGATCACGCGCTGATCGAATTCCTGGCCGATCAGCTGCAGCTGCATCCCGATATTCCGGCACGCAAGCTCTGCTTCGAGATTCACGAGCATGCGCTGGCCGAGTATCCGAGCCAGGCGCAAACCTTCTGCGAAGCCATGCGCTCGCTGGGCGCGCGCGTCGCGGTCGACCAGTTCTCGGGGCGCGGTCCATCCGACGTCGCACTGATCCGTCGCCTGCACGTGGATTTCGTCAAGATCGATGCACTGCAGTTCCGCAGCCTGTCCACCGATCCGGTCGAACAGATGCTGGCCGAATCGCTGATCCGCCTCACGCGCACGTTACGCAAGCGCGTGATCGTCACCAACATCGCCGATGCCGGCGCGCTCGAAGCCTGGCGTCGTCTTGGCGCCGACTATCTGCAGGGCATCACCGTGGCCAAGCCGTCGCCGGTGGTGTTCTACGCACCGGGCGGCTGAAGCGCGCGCCTACAGCTCGCTCAGGTAGTCCAGCCGCAAGTCCAGGCTTTCGCGATCGCGAAAGCGATTCACCGCGAGCATGTAGGCGGCGCGAATGCGCCCCTTGCGGCACAGTCGCGCGGCGCCGCCGAAATCGATCGCGCCGTATTCCACGCGGCTTTCCGCCGCCTGATCTGCCAGCCGCAACCGATACTTCACGTGCGTGCCGTCGGCGCCGACGATGCGCGCCTCGACGACGTCGAAGCAGTTGTCGAAACGCGGCTCCTCGAATCCCGCGCCCCAGGGTCCGCCGCGCTCGATCTGCAGTGCGGTCTGCACCGAGAGTTCCGCCGGCTGTAGTTCGCCATCGGTTTCCAGGCCGGCGTCGTTCCAGCCCGGCGGCAGCAGTTCGCGGCAGGCCAGGTCGAAAGCCTGCTGGAACTGCCGGTAGCGCGATTTGCTCACCGTGAGCCCGGCCGCCATCGCATGTCCACCAAAACGTTCGATGAGCGCTGGATGCCGCGAGTCGACCAGCGCGATCGCATCGCGCACGTTGAGTCCCGGAATCGAACGCGCCGAACCCTTGAGCACGCTGGGATCCTGCGACGGCGCGAACGCGATCACGGGCCGATTGACGCGCTCCTTGATGCGCGAGGCCACCGGGCCGACGACGCCTTCGTGCCAGTCCTCGTCGAACACGGTGACACCGGCGCGAGTGTCGTCGAGATCTTCGGCGATCTGCACGATGGCGTCTTCGGTCATCGAGCGCTGAATCTCCCGTCGCTCGCGATTGATGCGCTCCAGCGTCTCGGCCAGCGAGCGCGCCAGGTCGGTATCGTCAGCCAGCAGGCATTCGATACCGGTCCGAATGTCGGCCAGCCGGCCGGCGGCATTGATGCGCGGGCCCAGCACGAAGCCCAGATCGGTGGCGGTGATGGCAGCCGGATCGCGACTCGCCGTGGCGAGCATCGCCAGCAGCCCCGGTCTTGCCCTGCCCGCGCGCAGGCGCGCGAGCCCCTGGGCCACGAGGATGCGATTGTTGCGATCGAGCCTGGCGACGTCGGCCACCGTTCCGACGGCGACCAGATCGAGCCAGTCGGCCAGCTTCGGCTCGGGCCGGATCGCGAAATGTCCGCGTTCGCGCAGACAGGACCGCAGCGCCACGAGCAGGTAGAACATCACGCCGACGCCGGCCAGTGACTTGCTCTCGAAGCCGCAGCCAGGCTGGTTCGGATTGACCAGTGCATCGGCCTCGGGCAGTTCCGGTCCCGGCAGATGGTGGTCGGTCACGACCACCTGCATGCCCAGTGCGCGAGCGGCGGCGACACCCGCGACGCTGGCGATGCCGTTGTCGACGGTGACCAGCACCTGCGCTCCGAGCTCGTGGGCGATCGCCGCCAGCGCCGGCGACAGGCCATAGCCCATGGTCACGCGGTTCGGCACCACGTAATCGACCGCCGCCGCTCCCAGAGCCTTGAAGCCCAGCATGCCCAGCGCGACGCCCGTGGCACCATCGGCGTCGTAGTCGCCTGCGATGACGATCTTGCGGCCGTCGGCGATGGCGGCCGCCAGCAGTTCGACGGCCGTATCGAGACCCTTGAGTCCATCCGGCGGCAGCATACGGCCAAGGTCGAGCGCCAGATCGCCCATGTCGACGAGTCCGCGCGCCGCATACACGCGCTGCAGCACCGATGGCAGCGTGCCATCCAGCCGATGCGCGACGGCCGCGCGCGCGATCAGGCGACGCTTACGTTCCATCGGGCACCGGCTGCGCCGGCAGTTTTGCCGCGGCGATGCGCTTGGCCGCGGCATCGGCTGCTTCGCGGTTCGGGAACGGTCCGCTGCGCACGCGGTAGCGCGCGCCCGCCGGCGTGTCGACAACCATGATGTTGCTGGCGTAACCCAGCGACTTGAGCTGCGCCTGGATTTGCCTCGCGTTGCCGATGTCGGCATAGCTGCCGGCCTGTACAGCCCAGCGGCGCGTATCGGCGCCAGGTTTGGCTGCCGTGGTCGCGGGTTGTACTGGCTTGGCTTCGGCAGGCCTGGGAGTGGTCGGCTTGGGCTCGACCGGTTTGGCAGGCGCAGGCTTGGCTTCTGCCGCCTTGGGCACCGCTGCGACCGGCTTCTTCGCCTCCTTCGCCGGCGGGGTCGGTTTCGATACAGATGGCGGTGCCGGTTCCGGCGCCAGATCGGGCTCGGGGTCGCTTTCGGCAGGCGCCTCGAAGTCAGGCGCCGAAGCCTCGAGTTCCGGCTCCGGCTGCGATTCGTCGGGCTCGCGACTCGCGGCGATCTCCACCGACTTACCCAAACCAGCTTCAGCGGCCTTGTCTCCGGTGTCGTCGGAGCGAGTATCCGCACTCGCCGACTCGCTCAAGGCGGGACGCGATTCCTGGCGGCGCCCGCGATCGCGCTCGTCGGACGATGCGTCGGCGCCCGACTGCTGAATGTCCCCGGCCGTGAGTGGCCGCGATTCATCGACGCCGATCTCGACGGCCTTGAGCCCTTCTTCGAGTTCGGGCCGCCGCGCCGGATCGGGCAGTAGCAGGCTGACGATGAAGGCGAGCGCAACGAGCACGCCGGCGCCGATCAGCCGTCGAATCAGCGAAGGATTCATGCGATGCGTTCGAGCGCTCTAGGCTGGTCTGGAAATGTCCGGCGCCAGCGCTTGCATCGCCAGGCCGACCGTAACGAACGAACCGCAGAACACCACATAGGTATCGGGCTCGTCGTCGAGGCGACATTGTCGCACTGCCGAGTCGACATCCGCATGCGCATTGGCGACCACTTGCAGGTGACGCGAGCGTTCGATCAGCTCGCTTGCCGGCAATCCACGCGGCGGCGGCAGGCTCACGAATTCGAAACGACTTGCGCACGGGGCGAGCAATCCCAGCACCTGCTCCACCGGTTTGTCCGACAGCAGGCCGATGACGACGCGCATGCGCTCGGGCGGTGCCAACGCGCGCAGGTTGTCGGCCAGCACCTGCGCCGATTCGGCGTTGTGCGCGACATCGAAGATCCAGCGGCCCTCGACCTGGAAGCGACCTGCCAGGCGCAGTTTGGGCAGGGCCGAGCGCAGTTGGGCTTCGGTGACCGGCAAGCGTTCCGACAAGGCCTCGACGGCGGCCAGCACGCCGGCGGCATTGCGCAATTGCGCGACGCCATCGAGTCCGGGAAAGGGCAAATCGCGCAGTTGCCGGGTTGTGGACCACCAGTGCCAGGCATTCGTGGCAGGCTCGAAGTCGAACGCCCGGCCGATGGCCCGGTACTGTGCTCCGATCGCCCGCGCCCGCTCGGCCAGGGACCGCGGCGGGTCAGGATCGACGCTGACGGCCGGACGACCGGCGCGAAAAACGCCGGCCTTCTCCGTCGCGATGCTGTCGCGATCCGGTCCCAGCCAGTCGAGATGATCGAGTCCGATGTTGGTCACCATCGCGCAGTCGGCGTCGACCAGATTGACCGCGTCGAGTCGCCCGCCGAGCCCGACCTCGAGCACCTGCACCGGTATCGCGGCACGGCGAAACAGCCAGAGTGCGGCCAGAGTGCCAAATTCGAAGTACGTCAGCCCGATCTCACCGCGCGCCGCCTCGATCGCGGTGAAGGCGGCGACCAGGTCGGCATCGGAGGCTTCGACGCCGTCGATCTGCACGCGCTCGTTGTAGCGCAGCAAATGCGGCGAGGTGTAGAGGCCGACGCGATAGCCGGCTTCACGATAGATCAGCGCAGCCAGGCTCGCACTGGAGCCCTTGCCGTTGGTACCCGCAATCGTCAGCGTGACGATGCGGCTCGGAACCAGCTCCAACGACTCGGCGACCACGCGCACGCGCTCCAGCCCGAGATCGATGGCGCTGGGATGCAGCCGCTCCTGATACGCCAGCCAGTCGGCCAGCGAGGCCGAAGCGCCCGGCGGGGAAAGCGGAGTCGTCAGAGCGGCAGATCAGGCCGCCGGCGGCGGCGCCCAGTGCGTCATCATCGCCAGCAGGCGATGCAGCTTTTCACGCATGTCACGACGGTCGACGATCATGTCGATGGCGCCGTGCTCGAGCAGGAACTCGGAGCGCTGGAAACCTTCGGGCAGCTTCTGGCGCACGGTCTGCTCGATCACGCGCGGACCGGCGAAACCGATCAGCGCGCGCGGCTCGGCGATGATGATGTCGCCCAGCATGGCGAGGCTGGCCGAAACGCCACCCATGGTCGGATGCGTGAGCACCGAAATGAACGGCAGGCCGCGTTCCGACAGCTTGGCCAGCGCGGCCGAGGTCTTGGCCATCTGCATCAACGAAAACAGCGACTCCTGCATGCGGGCACCGCCCGACGAGGAGAAGCAGACATAGGGAATGCCGGCTTCGAGCGCGGCATTGGCGCCATGGACGAACTTCTCGCCGACAACGCTGCCCATGGAGCCGCCCATGAAGCCGAATTCGAACACCGAGGCCACCAGCGGCAGGCCGTTGATCTGGCCCTTCATGACCACCAGCGCGTCCTTCTCGTTGGTGTCGCCCTGCGCTTCCTTGATGCGGTCGGTGTACTTGCGCGAGTCCTTGAACTTGAGCGGGTCGGCCGGTGCCAGATCGACGGCGATCTCGACACGCGGCTCCTTGTCGAGCAGTTGGTTGAGACGCGAGCGCGCGGTGATCGGACGATGCGCCGAACACTTGGGACACACCTCCAGCGTGCGCTCCAGCTCGGCGCGGTACAGCACCGATCCGCAACCGTCGCATTTGGTCCAGAGGCCTTCGGGAACGTTGTGCTTGCGAACGCCCGTGGTCAGTAGCTGCGATCCTGCAATCTTGTCGAGCCAGCTCATATCTATCGCACCCGGTCCTGTGGATTAAGAGGCGTCCAATGCCATGCGCATGGACATCAGCTTGTCTTTGAGCAGGCCCGGCAAGTGCTGCGGAGCCGCCTGATGCTTTTCGATCTCGCCGACCAATGCGCTGCCGACGATGACACCATCCGCCACCCGGCCCACGCGCGCGGCCGAGCTTGCGTCGCGGATACCGAAACCGACCGCCAGTGGCAGATCGGTGTAACCGCGAATTTCTTCCAATTTGCGCGCCACGCTCTCGACATCGAGATTGGCCGCGCCGGTCACGCCTTTCACGGAAACATAATACAAATAGCCGCCGGCCTGCGAGGCGACCGCGCGAATGCGTTCGACCGGGCTCGTCGGCGCCAGCAGAAAGATCAGATCGAGCTCACGGTGGCGCAGTTCAGCGGCGAAGCTCGCCGATTCCTCGACCGCCAGATCGACCACAAGCACACCATCGACACCGGCGGCCTGGGCCGCATCGGCGAAAGCGATTTCGCCCATGTGTTCGATCGGATTCAGATAACCCATCAGCACCACCGGCGTCTGCGCGTTGCTGCGGCGGAACTCGGCGACGATCTGCAGCACCTGGCGCAGGCTGGTGCCATGGACCAGGGCACGTTCGCAGGCCAGCTGGATCACCGGGCCATCGGCCATCGGATCGGAGAACGGAACGCCCAGTTCGATGATGTCCGCGCCGCCTTCGACGAGCGCATGCATCAGCGAAACGGTTTCGCGCGGGTGCGGATCGCCCGCCGTGATGAAGGGAATCAGAGCCTTGCGGCCTTGCTGCTTGAGTTGACTCAGTACAGCTGGGATACGACTCATGCTCGATTGTGGCCTGCTCTGTGGTCGTCGCCGGAATGCGATTCGAGGCTGAATCCAGGCTTTCCGGGAAACCCGACTTTAATGGATGGATATCGCAACACTCAAGCGTATTGTACGAAACAGAAACGCACGTCAGACAATGGCTTACAAGTTCAGTCGACAAGCGGGCAGGCTGATCGATGTGGATTTGCCCGAAGCGGGCACAGCACCTTGTAGCGGGCAATCTTGATACGCAGTGAACTGAATCAGAATGGGAAATTAAAACTTACCTATCAATAAGTATTGCCTATCCGGGACATTCAAACTCGCAATTTGGAAAGCGCGCGACCAAAGCCTAATTTATGTCGCACTGCAGCAAACTTTCCTCAGCGAGTTTTCCATGAAGTTCTTGTTTCCCAATCTCAGCGAACTGTTCGCAACCTGGGCATCCGCCAGCCAATACGGCTGTGTCGCGGAACTCGACCCCACCCCGAACAGCGAATTTCGTCGTACCGCCGAGGTCGATGCGGGCACCCAGGACTCGGCCCACAAGACGTCGACGACGAGCCCGCGCAAGCTACGCAAGTTCGGCTGAACCCCGCGCCGCCCGGTAGCGCTTCCCGAAGCCGCTCTCCGAGCGGCTTTTTCGTTTGCGCGCCTTCCAGCGTCAACGCGGAAGGTCATCCAGTATTGCCGGCGGCGGCATGAGCACATGACCAGCCGTCGCTTGGGTATGGCAGGCCATGTGGTCGATGAAGGATGAGAAAGCCGATTTCGCTCAGTGCGTCGCATCAAGCAGCTGGCGATTCAATGGCGAGTGCGTTGGCCTGTCGCGCTGGATTCAAACCAGCGACCAACTGATTAAAAGGCTCTTTGGGAGCGACTTTTGGCTCCAGTTTGTCGCCCGATTTTCGGGTAACTACTTACGCTCGCGATTCCGCGTAAATCACTGCTTTTAAATGTTTGAACTGGTGGTCGTGATGACTCCGCATTTGCGCGTTAACGCACTGATAAAAATGAACTGAATTTCGATCAAGTACAGGCAGTGCCCCCGAGCATGCCCCCACCTCCGGATTGGATTCACCCTGGAGCAAGGTGCCAGACAAGCGTTGTCCAGCAGCGTCCGTAGACGTTCGACCTGCGCAAAAGCACCCCGAATTGCGGCCTTTTCATGTGTCCGACAATATTTGTTATCGGACACATCAATCATGAATTTCTCATTCACACCTAACAAAATCCGTCAATACTAGAGCGCGCCGCAGTTCGCCTGGCCGCTGGCTTTGGAGAGGGCGCATGGCAGCCCGTTTTCTCGCGCCTCACCATGATGCATGAGCCAAGTCGCGGCACGCCCTGGCCGCACTGCCATCCTGATACCCCCCACCCTATTCATTTCGCGGGTTTGCACATGGATGACCACCGCCGGTCTAGCCGGGTCGCTTGCCCAGGTCGTCGCCCACCCCCGCCGCCGTCGGTCAACCATGCGGGTCAACCTTCCACCACGCCGCCCACTAATTTCCAAACACCGGGGCAACCGGGGCAACCGGGGCAGAACCGTCTAACCCATTGATCTACATAACTTTCATATGCCCCGGTCGGCTGCGCCGGTCAAAAAGTGACCGGGGCACACCGGGGCAGCGGGATCTGAACCACTGCTGCCCCGGTAGAACCATGTCTGCCCCGGTGAGTACACATAGACCGGGGCAGTGCATTCCGGTGCAGCTTCAATCACTTGGCGCTTCGCTGCCCCGGTTTGCCCCGGTGCCCCGGTCATTTCCGGGGTAGTGCTCAAGCCGATGCCTCCGCCAACCAGATGGCGGGCAGGACGTGGTAGCAGCGCACACGCCCGAAGCGGGGCAAGGTGGCCTGCACCTTGAGCCGCCCACCCGCCTCATTGGTGACGCGCAACGCGCCCGCATCCTTGAGCACGCGCGCCACCATGCGCGGATCGAAGCCTTCGCATACCTCACGCTCGAATACTTCGGCCAGCACGTAGTAACTGGCCTCGCCACTGACGCCGATCTCGCGAAAGCCCGCGTGATTGACCGTGACCCAGCTTTCCTTTTCCGCGTCGGACATCAGCGGGAAACGTGCAGAGCCATGCAGCTCCAGAAAGTGACGCACTGCCGCCAGCATGCGCATGGGCTCCAGGTTGCCGCCTCCACCGCGTGCTTCGATCCACGCGAACAGGCAGCGTTGCGCCGCGTGCTCCGCCTCTCCGGCTTCCCAGCCGGTAATGCCCAGCTCGGTGGCCAACTCGCCCGCCACCGCCACCAATGCAAAGCGGCCGGCCACGCGCGTCACCTGGCCGTCTGCACCCTTCGGCACATGGCGATCAAGAAAGCCCTTGCGTGCGCTCTTGATCCGCTGCGGCAGCGCATCGAGGCGCGGCAGCAGCTCGCGAAGAAACGCAGGGCCGGCCACGCCGTAGGCCAGAGCGCACGATTCGACCAGGGCACGCGACAGGGCTGCGCCCGATACATGGCCGTGCAGTGTCTCGAAGATGCCGAAGCCCGCGCCGGCCTCGGCTGGCACATCGGCCATGCGCGCTTCTTGGCCGGCTTGCGATTGCTTGCCGCCTTGGCGCATGTGCTCGGCCAGGCTCACTTCACCCGCGCTCAGAAACAGCGTGCGCCAGGTCAAAACAGGCCGTGAGCCACCACCGCGCCCGCCGCGCGCCTTGCCCTCGCCGTTGGCGAGCATGTAGGCCGCTTCGCCTGCAATGCGAGGATCGATCTGCGCCAGCTCATCGAGCACCAACAGCGAATCGGAATGCTGGGTTGCGATCGCCTCCAGCGCGTTGTCGGTGGCGCGCCAGCGGCGCACGTAGGACGGCCCGCCCCACACCGATGCCGCCACACGCAGGGCCGTGGTCTTACCGCAGCTCGACGGCCCGCGCAGATTGAAGCCGCCGGATTCATCGCCGGCCCAATGCAGCAGTGGACCGGCGAACGCCGCTGATACCGCGAACACCAATCGCGAGTTGGCGCGGCACAGATCCGCAATGTCCGCGCGCCACGCAGCCAGCTCCCCGTTCTCGCGATAGATATGGCCTGCTGTCGTTTCGCACTGAAAGAACACCGGCTCGACCGCTTCACCGATGGTGCTTTCGGGCATCACGAACACACGCTCATGCCAGCCTACGCGCTCGACACTGCGCGCATTCTGATTCGGCTTGGATTGGCTTAGGTACTCGCCCAGCAGCGTGCGCGCACGGCCCGACATCGGCACGAAAAAGCCCAGGCGCAGCAGCTCGCCGCGCATCTCTTCACCCGAGCCTTTGAGCATCTGCCAGGGCAAGGCCCAACGATGCGTCACGCCGTCGTTGTCCTCGAACTCCAGCAGCAAGCCCCAGTTCTCATTGCCGGTGTCGCGCAGGTAGGCCACCACGCGCAGCGGCGGGCATACGCGAAACGGGGGCTCCAGGCTGTCGCCGTCCTTGCCGCGTCCGCGAAACCACACGCCGCCTGCATCAAGCGTGAAGCCGGCTGGATAGTCCGCACGCTGCGTGGGCCTCGCAGTGGGCTCGCGTGCGCCGGCCTTTGCCTGCCTGCGCGAGTCGAGCGACACGACGACGGGCGCGGCCGGCGCGGGCGCGGGCGCGGGCGCGGGCGCGGGCA
>JALRLM010000292.1 GCA_023254435.1 Hydrocarboniphaga sp. | reverse complement strand
TCGGCCGCATAGGTGTGGCGGAACAGCGTATTCCAGTAAGCCTGGGCGTCGCCCTGTTCGGGGCCCAGCAGCGCGGCCCAGCGCGCGGCGGTGATCAGTGCGTCGGCGGCCGCATGCTTCACCGCCTGCGTCGATGCCGCGTCCGCCGTCCACACCAGGCCGAAAGGCTGCGCGAAGCGCGCCCACAGCGTGGTGTCGATGGCATGGCTGCGTACGCCGCGTGCGAACTGGTCGAGGCTCAGCACGGCCACCTTGGCGCGCAGCGTGCGGCCCTGGTGTTCGAAGGTTTCATACGACACGTTGGGCGGCAGCCAGCCATTGGCGAGGCTGGCGACACGGCTGCCGTGCCAGCGGCTCAGCTTGTCCACGAGCACGTAGTAATCGAGCAGGCCTTCGAGATCGCCCGTGCGCAGCGTGGAGCCGTAGAACAGCACGGCACGCGCGGCCGGGCGGCCGTCGACGAGATGGCGCGCGAAAGCGGCGATGGCCGGCGTCGGCAGTTCGCGCTGCAGTTCGCGGCCCAGCGCATCGATCAGGTCTTCGCGTGCACTCATCGTCGTGCTCATGGCGACAGGAAACGGATCGGTGCCGCGGTATCGACTTCGACGCGGCCGTTCGAGTCGGGCGCGAAGGCTTCGCCATCGATGATCAGCGGGCTGTCGAGGCGCAGGCTCAGGCGCGAGGCATTGCGGCTGCGATAGGCGCCCGAGCGGCGCATCCATTGCGTGGGCTTGCCGAACAGCAGCGGCAGCAGGGCGCTGCCCAGTCGCGGCGGATGCGCGTCGATCTCCACGTAGCGAAACGGTCCTGCGGCATCGTCCCAGAACGGCCACAGGCGCAGCATGATGCGATGCAGGCTCGTGGCGACGAACAGGAAGCGCTTGCCTTCGACCGGCGCATCGCCGTCGACACCGAGGCTCATCCAGTTTCCATGCAGCCAGTCGCTATCGCCGCGCAGGCATTGCGCGAAAGTCGCCATCAGGGTGAACACCACCGACAGCCGGCCGCCGGCGTGGACGTTCTCGTGCTCGTACTGAGTGGCGCGCGTCAGCGCGGCGGCGCCCATGAAAAAACCGTAGACCGTGTCGCGGCTGCCGTCGGGCCAGCAGACGGCCAGTGGTGGACGCCGCACCTCGCGTGACCAGCGTCCGCTGCGCACGGCGTCGAGTATGGCTTGCAGCGCGCGCGGTCCCGGCGCGGTGGCGCCGACGTCGATCGCCACCGAGTTGGAATTGCCGGCCGCGATCAGCGCGAAGGCCGGCACACGCTCGCCGAAAGTCGACGGCAGCAGGCCCAGGATCTCGCGCAGCGTGCCGTCGCCGCCGCTGACGATCAGCAGATCGACACCCTGCTGCGCGAAATCCGCGAGCGTGGCGCGCAGCTGTTCGTGATCGGCCGGCGTCGCCGCCAGCAGCTCGGGTGGAATCGTCAGCGCGCGCTGGAGATTCTGATGACTGCGCGGATTGTGGATCAGCGCCGGCTTGTGCAGCGCCGCTGGCGTCAGCGACTCAGCCACGACGTGATCGGTCCTTTACGCTGCGCGGCGAGCGCCTGCACCACCTGCGTCGCATGCACGATGAAGCCGACCACGGTCCAGAATGATTTGATCAAGGAATACCTGTCGCGGGGCACATATATCTGCCCGCCAAAACCTTCGTTAAAATT
>JALRLM010000047.1 GCA_023254435.1 Hydrocarboniphaga sp. | reverse complement strand
GCAGGCCGACGAGGGCGCCTCCGGCGCCGCCTTTCTGCACGAACCCGCGGCCTTCGAGCCGCCTGCCGATGCGCCGGCCGCGCTGCAGCCCGGCGAACTCGTCGGCGCCTATCGCCTGCAGTCGCAGCTCGGTGTCGGCGGCATGGGCGAGGTCTGGCTCGCACGGCGCGCCGATGGCCTGTTCGAGGCCCCCGTCGCGCTCAAGCTGCTGCATCGGCATCTGGGCCAGTCGTCGGCGCGCGAGCGCTTCGTGCGCGAGGGCCGCATCCTGGGCCAGCTCACGCATCGCAACGTCGCGCGCCTGCTCGACGCCGGCGTGCTCGCGAGCGGGCAGCTGTACCTGGCGCTCGAATACGTCGAAGGCCAGCGGCTCGACCAGTGGTGCGATGCACGCGGTCTGAGCCTGCGCGCGCGCGCGTCGCTGTTCCGCCAGGTCTGCGACGCCGTGGCGCATGCGCATGCGCACCTGATCGTCCATCGCGATCTCAAGCCCGGCAACGTCCTGGTCACGGCCGACGGCAGCGTGAAGCTGCTCGACTTCGGCATCGCCAAGCTCGTCGCCGACGAGACCCAGGGCGAGGTGCAGCCGGACGACGGCGAACTCACGCGGCTGGGCGGTCGCGCCTACACGCCGGGCTATTCGGCGCCCGAGCAACTGCAGCAGCAGCCCATCACGGTCGTCACCGACGTCTACGCGCTGGGCGTGATCCTGCATCAGCTGCTGAGCGGAGGCCGGCCCTACGACACCACGCTGCCGCTGGCCGAACTCGAACGCCGCGTGCTGCTGCACGATCCGGCGCCGCCCAGTCGCGCGCTGCTGGAACTGCCCGCCACGCAGGCCGACGATGCCGCGCGACGGCGTGGCAGCACGCGCGCGCGCCTCGTCGATGCGCTGCGCGGAGACCTGGACCTGATCGTCGCCAAGGCGATGAAGAAGGCGCCGGCCGAGCGCTATCGCTCGGTGCTCGCGCTGGCCGAGGATCTCGACCGCTGGCTCGACCAGCGGCCGCTGCGCGCGCGCGCCGATTCGTATGCCTATCGCTTGCGCAAATATCTCAGGCGCAATGCCGCCACCGTGATCGCGGCAACGGCGGTGCTCGGCGCGCTGTTCGTCGGACTGGTCGGCACGCTGTGGCAGGCGCAGCGTGCGCGCGACCAGGCCGAAACCGCGCTGGCCGAAAGCCGGCGTGCGCAGCGCGTGCAGGATTTCATCGTCTCGATCTTTCGCGAGCAGAACCCGTTTGCGCGCCAGACTGTGCAGGCCCGCACGCCGGCCGAGATGCTGCGGCAGGCCGTGCAGCGTCTCGATCAGGAGCTCGCGGACGATGCCGAACTGCAGGGCGAGCTGGGTTACGAACTGGGTGTGCTGGCCTTCGACCTGGGCGACCTGGAGCAGGCCGAGCGCCTGCTGCAGCGCTCGCTGGGTGAACGCGAGGCGCGTGCCGGTGCCGACAGCACGGCCGTGGCGATCGCGCTCAATGCGCTGGCGCGCGTGCGCATCATGCAGGCGCGCTACGACGAGGGCGAGGCGCTGGCGCGTCGCGCGATGGCGATACTCGAGCGCGATCCGGCTGCCGTGCTGCCGCTGGCCGACAGCTGGCACTACCTGGCCAACGCGCTGGCCTTCGGCAAGCGCATCGACGAGGCCGAGGTACTGCTGTCGCGCGCCGTGCAGGCTTTCGAACAGCAGCTGGGCCGTGACGATCCACGCACCATCCGCGCGCTCTACAACCTGGGCCAGCTGCATTCGCAGGCGCGCAAGGACGATATCGCCGTCGCCGAGATCGGCGAGGCGATGGCGCGCTACCAGCGCGTCTACGGCGAGCAGCCCAGCGCG
>JALRLM010000581.1 GCA_023254435.1 Hydrocarboniphaga sp. | reverse complement strand
CGGGCATCCACCATTTGGCGATCTTGCCCTCGAAGTGACGCAGCAGTTCGTCGCGGTCCAACTGCGCGCCGGCTTTCAGCACCGCCACCACCAGCGGCCGCTCGTCCCACTTGGGGTGCGCCACGCCGATCACCGCCGCCTCGGCCACGGCCGGATGGCTCATGGCGATGTTCTCGAGCTCGATGGAGCTGATCCACTCACCGCCCGACTTGATCACGTCCTTGGAGCGGTCGGTGATGCCGATGAAGCCGTCGGCGTCGATGGTGGCCACGTCGCCGGTCGGGAACCAGCCGTCGACGAGCGGGCTGGTCTCGCCCCGGTAATAGCGGTCGATGACCCAGGGCCCGCGCACCAGCAGGTCGCCAAAGGCGACGCCGTCGCGCGGCAGTTCGCGGCCGTCGCCGTCGACGATCTTGGCCTCGACGCCAAACACCAGGCGCCCACCCTTGAGTTCCTGCGCCCGGCGCTGCTCGGCCGGAAGCCCCAGATGCTTGGCCTTGAGCGAGTTGACTGCGCCCAGCGGCGAAGTTTCGGTCATGCCCCAGCCCGACTGCAGGCGAATGCCCAGCTCCTTGTCGAAGGCCTCCATGAGCGCCGGCGGACAGGCCGAACCACCGACGATGCAGCGCTTGAGCGCCCCGGGCTTCTTGCCGCTTTCGCGCACGTACTGCAGCAGGCCCAGCCAGACCGTGGGCACGCCGGCCGAAAACGTCACCTGCTCCTGCGTGAACAGCTCGCACAGGCTGGCACCGTCCAGCGCCGCGCCCGGCAGCACCAGCTTGCAGCCCACCAGCGGCGCCGAATACGGAATACCCCAGGCGTTGACATGAAACATCGGCACGATGGGCAGCACCACGTCCTGCGCCGACAGGTTCAGCACGTCGGGCAGGCTGGAGCCGTAGGCATGCAGCAGGGAGGAGCGGTGCGTGTAGAGCGCCCCCTTGGGGTTGCCTGTGGTACCCGAGGTGTAGCAAAGGCCGGCGGCCTGGAACTCGGAGAACTGCGGCCACTCGAAGTCGTCGTCCTCGGCCGCGAGCCAGTCCTCGTAGCAGACCAGATTGGCGATCGCCTGCCTGGGCATGTGCGTGGCATCGGCCAGAGCCACCCAGGTCTGCACGCTCGGGCACAGCGGCGCAAGCTTCTCGACCAGCGGCGCCAGGTTGATGTCGAAGCACATCACGCGGTCCTCGGCGTGATTGATGATCCAGGCGATCTGCTCCGGGAACAGCCGCGGGTTGACCGTGTGCAGCACCGCGCCGATGCCCGAAACCCCGTAATACAGCTCCAGATGACGATAGCCGTTCCAGGCCAGCGTGCCGACGCGGTCGTCCGCCTTGATACCCTGGCGCAGCAGGGCCTTGGCCAGCTGCCGCGAGCGCTGTGCGGCCTCGCGCCAGGTGTAGCGATGGAAACGGTCCTCACCCTCGCCGCCCTCCACACGCCTCGACACGATCTCGGTGTCGCCGTGGCAACGCTCCGCGTGACGCAGCAGATTACTGATCAGCAGGGGGGCATCCATCATCAGGCCATTCATGCGCTTCTCCTCGTATTTCGTTATGACGCTGCTCGCACTGGGAATCGCGGCGGGGCGATTCTCCGGTTCCGACCGGTCCGGCGATGCCGTCCTGTCGTGTCTTGTGGGTACCGCGTTGCTTCTTAACCGCGCTGCCAGGCGATGGACAAACCATCGCCGTCAGCGCCGTTGCTCTCTTTATCGATTCCGCCGATCCAGATCAACTGCCCATTTTCGAGTAGCAGTGGGGTACGACGCCGCTGCCAGGGGGGAATGCCGTTCTGCTGGAACAGATTCTTGAGCGTTCGGTGCTGGCTCGCGCCGACGGGCTTGTAGCGCTCGCCTCCGCGCGCAAACCGCAAGGTGAGCTTGCGCTGCGCGGCCGATGCGCCGATCAGCCGGCCAAGCCCCGGCGGCAGCTCCAGTTCGCCGGTGCCGGTCCAGGTGCACTCGAAATCACCGGGCTCGGGGGGCTGTGGCGGCATCGCATGCAGCCGATCGCGGTAGCGGCGCAGTTCGGCGCCGGGCCAGGCCAATAGCGGCTCGGCGTCGGCTGGCGCCTCCAGCAGTTCGGGTAGCCGTGCCAGCGCCGTCTGCGGCGGTGGCGGCAACGCCAGACTGCGCAACCACCAGCGCAGCAGGTTGAGCCGCCTCGCCGGACTGAGCTCACGCAGGGCGATCGCGCTCAGGCCGGCGTCATCGACGGCCGCGCGCGCATCGAGCATCGCCAGATCGTCGAGCAGCTCGTCGGCCTCGGCACAGTGGCGCGCCGCCTGCGACAGGCTGTCCACGGCCGCGGGCCAACGCTCGCGCAGCGGCGGCATCAGGCGGCGACGCAGCCAGACGCGTTCGTAGCGCGCATCGTCGTTGTGTGGATCATCGATCCAGCTCAGGCCACGTTCGCGGGCGCGCTCGTGCAGGTCATCGCGACTCAGACTTAGCAGCGGACGCCACAGCCATCCGGCGCCGAACGCGCTCCAGGGCCGGATCGCCGCCAGTCCGCGCGGCCCGGCTCCGCGCAGCGCACGCATCAGAAAGGTTTCGGCCTGATCGTCGAGATGATGGGCGGTCATCAACACTTCGCCAGGGCGCAATGCCGCTGCGAACGCGGCGTATCGCGCTTCGCGCGCCGCGGCCTCGGGGCCCGCCACGTGCCGGGCATCGACCTGCACCCGCAGCACCTCCAGCGGCACGCTCAAGGCCGCGCAGAACCGCTCGCAGTGCAGCACCCAGTCGTCGGCGACGGCCTGCAAACCGTGATGCACGTGAACGGCGCGCAATGGTGCCAGGCCGGATTCGCACGACAGGGCCAGCAGCACGCTGGAATCGACCCCGCCGCTGTAGGCCACGCAGTAGCCGCGAACGCCTTCGGGCATGCCGGTTCGATCGAAGCAGTCTGCGGATGAAAATTCGGGCCTCATGTGCCCATGATAGGCCGGTGGCCAAAGCCCGATGCGTCCACACGCCCGCAGGATGCGGCGCGCCTTTTTCGATATGGAGATCGACATGCTGCGAATCCAAACCCGGTCCCGCCTGCAAGCGCTCGCCCTCGCCTGCATGCTGATGCTGCTGCCGGCACCTGGCCAGAGCGCGGAGAGCGCTCCGCGCCATCCGATGGCAGTCTGGTTCTATGCGGACTGGTGCATGAACTGCAAGCTCATCGCACCCAGGATCGCGCAGCTGCAACCCGAATTC
>JALRLM010000423.1 GCA_023254435.1 Hydrocarboniphaga sp. | reverse complement strand
CAAGGAGATCTACAGCGTCGGACGGCTTTGAGCCGCCAAGGCGCAGGTCTGCCCGATGGCCCGATGGACATTGGCATCGCGGATGCTATGTTCGGCCCTGATCGATCATCAGGGAGCTGTCATGCAAGGGGCTGTGGGAGCACAGGGGCGCATTTCGATCGCCGGGTTCAATCGTCGAGTCTGCAAGCGCGCCCGGGAGCGGGCACTCACGAGCTGTCTGCGATGACGCCGCCGGCGGCGGAATCGCACGGGCCCGATCTGGTCAGCGTCGTCGTGCTGCTGGCCGCGGCCGTGGTGGCCGTGCCGCTGTTCAAGCGCATCGGCCTGGGCTCGGTTCTGGGCTATCTGGCGGCGGGGCTCGCCATCGGTCCTTTCGGTCTGGGCCTGTTCTCCGATTCGCAATCGATTCTGCACGTCGCCGAACTCGGCGTGGTGATGTTCCTGTTCATCATCGGCCTGGAGATGGAGCCGTCGCGGCTCTGGGGCATGCGCCGCGAAATCTTCGGCCTAGGCCTGGCGCAGGTGCTGCTGTGCATGGCGCTGCTGACGGGCGTGGGCGTGGCGCTGGGTTTTGCGCCGGCCGTGGCCTGGGTGGCCGGCACCGGCTTCGTGCTGACCTCGACGGCCATCGTCATGCAGATGCTCGACGAGCGCGCCTCGATGCAGCAACCCAAGGGCCGGCGCGTGATCGCGATCCTGCTGCTCGAGGACATGGCCATCGTGCCGCTGCTGGCGCTGGTGGTGTTCATCGCGCCGGGCGGCGTGTCGCTGACGCTGACCGAGCGCTTCCTGGGCATCTTCGTCGGGCTGGCCTCGATCGTGGCGCTGATCGTGGCTGGCCGCTGGCTGCTCAATCCGCTGTTCCGCCTGCTGGCGGCGGCGCAGGCGCGCGAAGTGATGACGGCCGCGGCCCTGCTGGTAGTGCTCGGCGCCGCGCTGGCGATGCAGCTGGGTGGCCTGTCGATGGCGATGGGCGCCTTCCTGGCCGGCGTGCTGCTGTCGGAGTCGTCTTTCCGCCATCAGCTCGAAGCCGACATCGAGCCGTTTCGAGGCATTCTGCTGGGTCTGTTCTTTCTGGGCGTCGGCATGGCGCTGGACCTGCACGTCATCGCCACCGACTGGCGCCTCGTGGCGCTGGCCGTCTCGGCCTACATGATCGTCAAGCTGCTCGCGATTTATGTCATCGCCAGGCTGTTCAAGGCCAGCAATCGCGAGGCCATCGAGCGTTCGGTATTGATGGCACAGGGTGGCGAGTTCGCTTTCGTGCTCTATGCCGCGGCCATGGGCGTGGGCCTGCTCGATGCGCAGCAGAACGCGATCCTGAGCGCCACCATCATCCTGTCGATGGCGCTGACGCCGCTGCTGATCATCGCGCACGATCGCCTGATGCCCAAGGCCGGCGAGTCGATGGACGGCGTCGATGCCGCGCAGGACCTCAAGGGCAACATCCTGCTGATCGGCTGCGGCCGCTTCGGCCAGATCGTGAGTCAACCTTTGCTGTCACGTGGCTATTCGATTTCGATGATCGACACCGACACGCAGGCCATCCGCGAATCGCTCGACTACGGTTTCAAGATCTACTATGGCGACGGCTCGCGCCTCGACATCCTGCATGCGGCTGGTGCGCATCATGCCAGCGCCATCGTGGTGGCAGCCGACAAGCCCGAAGTCGTCTCGCGCATCGCCGAGCTCGCGCGCTCGGAGTTTCCGCTGGTGCCTTTGCTGGCGCGCGCCTTCGATCGCGAACATGCGATGAAGCTCGTGCACGCCGGCGTCACCTGGCAGATTCGCGAAACCTTCGAGTCCGCGTTCGCGATGGGCCATCAGCTGCTGCTCACGCTGGGCTGGGACGAGAAGGACGCCGACGAGGTCATGCAGGAGTTCCGCAAGCGCGACGCCGACCGCTTCGAGGCCGAACTGGTCGGCGGCCTGGACGCCGGCCGCGTCTACCTGCACAGCAACATCATCAAGGACGATTAGGCCGGCTGCGCATCGGGCTGTGCGTCCGGATGCGCGCGCATGAAGGCGGGCAGTGCCATGCAGCGATCGGCGACGCGTACCAGCCGCGCGAAGTCCGCCAGGTCGCAGCCGAAGCGCCGGGCTGCGTAGACCTGCGGGACCAGAATGCAGTCGGCCCAGGTCGGGGAGTCGCCGAAGACGAAGGGTGTCTCCGCTTCATCGTGCAGTTCGGCGTCGAGTGCCGTCAGGCCGCGCGTGATCCAGTACCGGGCCCAGGCCTGGCGCTCTGGCGCCTCGATCTGCAGCACGTCTTCGAGATAGCTCAGCAGGCCGGAGTTCTGCAGCGGCTGCACGTCGGCGACGATGGTCATGCAGAAGGCGCGCACACGGGCCTGCAGTCGCGCATCCGTCGGCAGCAGCGGCGGCTGCGGAAAGCGGCTTTCGAGATAGTCGAGAATCGCCTGCGACTGGTTGAGCTTGAAATCGCCGTCGATGAGCAGCGGCACCCGCTTCTGCGGGTTGAGCGCGCGGTAGGTTTCGCCATGCTGCTCGTCGCCACCGCGCGCGATGTGCACCGGCAAGGTCTGGAACTCCAGACCCTTGAGGTGCAGCGCGATGCGCACGCGGTAGCTCGCGGAGGAGCGCCAGTAGGAATAGAGCTTGAGCATGGAGCTTGCCGTGTCGGGGCCAGCGCGCATGCTAGCGAACCCCGCTGGCGGCGGCGAAGGGCTCAGGTATCGGCCAGCACGCCACGGCGGATCTGATCCTCTTCAATCGACTCGAACAGCGCCTTGAAGTTGCCTTCGCCGAAGCCCTGGTTGCCCTTGCGCTGGATGATCTCGAAGAAGAGTGTCCCGATCACGGTGCTCGTGAAGATCTGCAGCAGGATGCCTTCCACGGGCGCACCGTCGATGAGGATATGCATCTCCTGCAGCCGGGCCAGCGGCTCGCCGTGTCCCGGAACGCGCTCGTCGACCTTGCGGTAGTAGGTCTCCGGCGTGCTCATGAACTGCACGCCGCGCGCGCGCAGCGCCGACACCGTGGCGTAGATGTCGTCGGTCGACAGCGCG
>JALRLM010000364.1 GCA_023254435.1 Hydrocarboniphaga sp. | reverse complement strand
CCGGCCTCGCCTTCGAAGCAAAGATCAAGGCGGCACCGCGCGTCACCGCGCGCAGCGCACGCGCCGTGTTTGATGCTCAGGTGCAGGCCCAGTTGGCGGGCCAGTTCCAGCAGGGCGCCGTCGACGAGCGGGCAGAGCACGCCGCTGGCGCGATAGCTCAGCTGCGCATGCTGCTCGTCCTGGACTTCGAAATCGAACGCCGGGCCGCGTAGCACCTGCATCATGCGGCGCAACTGCGGCACGACCTGGCCCTGGATCCGGGCGGTGCCAGCCGCCGAGGCGTCGCCCGCCAGGCCGTCCGACAGCGTCGTGTAGCGGCGCAGCAACCGGGGCATGGCCCAGCGGCCCAGGCGGGGCAGGAAGGCATCGTCGTCGCAGCCGTCCAAGGCCGCGCAGGCCTGCAGCCAGTGCAGGAAATCGGCATTGGCGTAGTGCAGCCCGTCCAGCCAGGGATCGGCCTGCTCGAAACCCGCGCCCGACAGCGCCGTTTGCAGGCCGGCGTCGCCGTGGTGTTCGACGACGTAGCGTTCCGCAAGATTGAAGGCCAGACCGATCATCCCGCTCCGTTTTCGCGCTGGCCAAAAGCTCAAGGGAGGTGACGGGCCAGTCCGCTCGCCCGCGGGTTATCGGCGCCCGCAGCGCCTCCTGAAGGCCCCGATCGTCGCCGTGCGCACTGTTTTTACGACCCAATTTCGCGATTCGCGGCCCTGTCAAGATATCGAACGGCTACAATGCGGCGCCGCGTCTCATCAGGACCTTTCATGGCTGCCACGCCAACCGACGATCTTTCCTCAGCGGCTGCAAGCTTGCGTTTCGCCGATCTGCAGCTGGCGGAGCCCGTGCTCGAGGCGCTGACCGCCGTCGGCTACGAGTCGCCCAGCCCGATTCAGGCCCGTACCATCCCGCCGCTGCTCGAAGGCCGCGACGTGCTGGGCCAGGCGCAGACCGGTACCGGCAAGACCGCGGCGTTCGCACTGCCGATCCTGTCCAAGCTGGACCTGCGCCAGAGCTCGCCGCAGGCGCTGATCCTGGCGCCGACGCGCGAACTGGCGATCCAGGTGGCCGAGGCGCTGCAGAAGTACGCCGCGCGCCTGTCAGGCTTCCACGTGCTGCCGATCTACGGTGGGCAGAGCTACGAGCCGCAGCTGCGCGGTCTCAAGCGTGGTGCGCACGTGGTGGTCGGCACACCCGGCCGCGTGGTCGATCACATCAAGCGCGGTTCGCTGCGCCTCGACGGACTCAAGCAGCTGGTGCTCGACGAGGCCGACGAGATGCTGCGCATGGGCTTCATCGAAGACGTGGAGTGGGTGCTGCAGCAGGCCCCGCCCGAGCGCCAGATCGCGCTGTTCTCGGCCACCATGCCGTCGCAGATCAAGCGCGTGGCCACGACATATCTGCGCGATCCGGTCGAGATCGCCATCAAGGCCAAGACCACCACGGCGACCAACATCCGCCAGCGCTACTGGATGGTCAGCGGCATGAACAAGCTGGAGGCGCTGACGCGCTTCCTGGAGGCCGAGACCTTCGACGCCATGATCGTGTTCGCGCGCACCAAGGCGGCGACCACCGAACTGGCCGACAAGCTCGAGGCGCGCGGCTTCTCGGCCAGCGCGCTCAACGGCGACATGCAGCAGGGTGACCGCGAGCGCACCATCGCCAAGCTCAAGGACGGCATGCTCGACATCGTGGTGGCCACCGACGTCGCCGCGCGCGGCCTCGATGTGGAGCGCATCAGCCACGTCGTCAACTACGACATTCCTACCGACACCGAAAGCTACGTCCACCGCATCGGCCGCACCGGCCGCGCCGGGCGCAGCGGCGACGCCATCCTGTTCGTCTCCCCGCGCGAACGGCATCTGCTCAAGGCCATCGAGCGCGCCACGCGCCAGCCCATCGAGGCCATCGCTGCGCCCAGCAGCGAGGTCATCAACCGCCGCCGCGTGCAGCGCTTCAAGACCTCGGTGACCGAGGCCGTGGAGCGTTCGCGCAACGATCGCGACGCCGGCGGTCAGTTCGAGGTGTTTCGCAGCGTGCTGGCCGAGATCGAGACCGAATCGGGTGCGGCGCTGATCGACATCGCCGCCGCCCTGGCGTCGATGGTGCAGGGCGACCGTCCGCTGCTGATGGCGGCCGACGAGCCGCAGCAGCCCGAGCGCCCGCGTTCGGAGATTCGCGTGATTCCGCGCAGCGAGGCCCGCCCGGAGCGCAGCGACAAGCGCTCTGAAGTGCGCAGCGATGCGCCGCCGACGCCGTCGTCGTTCCCGATGGCGCCGTCCAAGCAGCGCGAACGCCCGGCGGCGCCGGCGCCGCGCCCGCAGGACAAGGGTGGCAAGAAGGGCAAGGCCGGCGACGACGAGATGGAGACCTTCCGCATCGAGGTCGGCCATCAGCACGGCGTGAAGCCGGCCAACATCGTCGGCGCCATCGCCAACGAGGCTGGCCTCGACAGCCAGTACATCGGCCGCATCGAGATCTACGACGATCACAGCACCATCGACCTGCCCACGGGGATGCCGCGCGGGGTGTTCCGCGACCTGCAGAAGACCTGGGTCTGCGGCAAGCAGCTGCGCATCAGCCGCATGGACGAAGGCGCCGCGCCCGGCAGCAAGCACAAGGGCAAGCGCGGCTGAGTTCGCCGCTGCGGGTCTGTAAAACGAAAACGCCCGGCTCTGCCGGGCGTTTTCGTTGGGGCGGTGGCCGAAGCGGGAGCCCGGCTTATTCGGTGTCGGGTTCGGGTGCTTCGGCGGGGTTGGCGCGTGCGTCGTAGATCGGCTGCATGCGGTTGACCAGCAGGCAGAACAGCTCGGCGGTGCGCTCGGCGTCGTAGATGGCCGAATGCGCTTCGCGCGTGTCATAGGGCAGGCCGGCGGCGACCAGGGCCTTGGCCAGCACGGTCTGGCCCAGCGCGGCGCCGGCCAGCGTCACCGTGTCGAAGGCCGAAAACGGGTGAAAGGGGCTGCGCTTGATGCCGGTACGGGCAATGGCGGCGTTCAGGAACCCCAGGTCGAAGTGCGCGTTGTGGCCCACGAGAATGGCGCGCGTGCAGCCTTGCTCGGACACAGCCTGGCGAATGGGCTTGAAGATGTGGCCCAGGGCGTCGGATTCGTTGCGCGCGAGGCGCAGCGGATTGTCGATCTTGATGCCGTTGACCTCCATCGAGGCCTTTTCCAGGTTCGCGCCCGGAAACGGCTCCACGTGGCTGAACACGGTATGCCGGGGCACCAGCTTGCCGGTCTCGTCCACGCCCAGGATCACGGCGGCCACTTCCAGCAGGGCATCGGTATGGGCGTTGAAACCGCCGGTTTCGACGTCAACGACTACGGGTAGAAAGCCGCGGAAACGGTGGCCGATACGCGGCAGGGCGGAAGACGACTGGGACATGGGGGGCACGCAGGAGGGACGCGCGGATGATACCCGTCCCGTGAAAATGACGGCGGTTTGGGCTTTTTCGCCGCCTTGAACGCGACCGGGCGCAGGTCCAGGGACCGCAGCGCGGCCGGAGTCCGGACGCGCTGCGGGCTCGGGCGATCAGGCCGCCATCTGGCGCAGCATGTACTGCAGCACGCCACCGTTTTCGTAGTACTCCCACTCCTTGGGCGTGTTGATGCGGACCTTGGCCTTGAAGGCGATGCGGCGGCCGTCAGCCTTGGTAGCGGTGACGGCGACTTCGGTGGCGCCGCGCCTCAGCCCGTCGAAGTCGAAGACTTCGCTGCCGTCCAGGCCCAGGCTCTGCGCCGACTCGCCGTTGACGAAGTTCAGCGGCAGCACGCCCATGCCGACCAGGTTGGAGCGGTGGATGCGCTCGAAGCTCTCCGAGATCACCGCCTTGACGCCCAGCAGGATGGTGCCCTTGGCGGCCCAGTCGCGCGACGATCCGGTGCCGTATTCCTTGCCGGCCAGCACCACCTGCGGCGTGCCGTCGGCGATGTGCTTCATGGCCACGTCGTAGATCGGCTCCACCGGGCCGGCCTGACCGTCCTTGCCGATGTACTTGGATACGCCACCTTCCACGCCCGGCGTCATCTGGTTCTTGATGCGCGTGTTGGCGAAAGTGCCGCGCATCATGATTTCGTGGTTGCCGCGGCGGCTGCCGAAGCTGTTGAAGTCGGCCTTGGCCACGCCGTGCGCTTCGAGGAACTTGCCGGCCGGGCCGTCCTTCTTGATGTCGCCGGCCGGGCTGATGTGGTCGGTGGTGATCGAGTCGCCCAGCAGCGCGAGCACGCGTGCGCCCTTGATGGTCGGGATGCCCGGCGGCGTCTTGGTCATGCCGACGAAGTAGGGCGGGTTGGCGATGTAGGTGGACTTGGCGTCCCAGTTATAGGTCTCGGACTTGTTCACCCGGATGCCCTGCCAGCGCGCGTCGCCCTTGAGCACGTCGGCGTAGCTCTTCTTGAACAGCTCGCTGGTCACCGAGCGGGCGACGGCCTCCTGGATCTCCTGGTTGCTGGGCCAGATGTCCTTGAGGAACACGTCCTTGCCGTCCTTGGAGCGGCCGATGGGCTCGGAGCTCAGGTCCAGGTCGGTACTGCCGGCGATGGCATAGGCCACCACCAGCGGCGGGCTGGCCAGATAGTTCATGCGCACGTCCTGGTGGACGCGGCCCTCGAAGTTGCGGTTGCCCGACAGCACGGCCGAGACGCTCAGCGTGTTGTCGTTGATGGCCTTGCCGATGGGTTCGTCGAGTGGGCCGGAATTGCCGATGCAGGTGGTGCAGCCGTAGGCGCTGAC
>JALRLM010000350.1 GCA_023254435.1 Hydrocarboniphaga sp. | reverse complement strand
CGATGTGGCGCTGGGTGACGTGCGTGAGTTCGTGTCCCATGACGCCGGCCACTTCGCTCTCGGTGGAGCTGGCGATCAGCAGGCCGGCGTTGAAGCCGATATAGCCGCCCGGCAGCGCGAAGGCGTTGATGCGCGGGTCGTTGACGACGAAGACATCCATGCGCGGCGGCTTCTGCTGTGCTGCCGCCACCAGCCGCCAGCCCAGGCCGGACATGTATTCGGCCAGCTCGGGATCTTCGAGGATGTAGTCGTACTGATACAGCTGGGACACCACGTTGGCGCCGATCTGCTCCTCCTGCGCGGGCGACAGCGCGGCGTCGGCCGGCTCGCCCATCTGCGGCAGGTTCAGCACCGACGGCGCTCCCGAGCCCACGCCATCGGACGGCGGGCTCTGCAGGGTCTGCGCCGACACCGCCAGCGACACGACGAACGCGGCCGTGGCGGCGGTGCAGGACAGGGCACGGACAAGAAGGCGAGTAAGGCGCATGCGCGGGCTGTTGGGACGACCGGGGGCGAGTCTAAGGCCTTTGGAAAGCGCGCGGATGCTTAAGTTCTGAAGCGGCCAGGGCATCCAGCGCGGGGCCGACGAGGCGGAACATCGTCCAGTCGTCGAGCGGACGGGCGCCGAGGCGGCGATAGAAACCGATGGCGGGTTCGTTCCAGTCCAGCACCGACCACTCCACGCGGCCGCAGCGACGGCTCACCGCCAGCGCGGCCACCTCGATCAGCAGTGCCCGGCCGATGCCCAGGCCGCGAAAGGCCGGGCGCACGAACAGGTCTTCCAGGTAAATGCCGGGCCTGGCCAGGAAGGTGGAGTAACTACCGAAGAACAACGCGAAGCCGGCCGGCTCGCCATCGACCCGGGCGATCAGCACTTCGGCGGCGGGCCGCTCGCCGAACAGCGACTCGCGCAGCGCGTCCTCGGTGGCACTGACCTGGTCGGCGAGCTTTTCGTACTCGGCCAGTTCGCGCACCAGCGCGAGGATCAATGGCGCGTCGTCGGCGCTCGCGGCGGCGATGTGCAGCGCGGGCAGGGCCGGGCTCACGTGAGCTTGAGTCCCAGCTTCTGGCCCATGACCAGCGGCTGCGCCGGCGCCAGGTCGGCGGCCCACTGCAGGCGGCCTCGCGGTGCCAGCAGGATCACCGTCGAGCCCATGTTGAAGCGTCCCATTTCGTCGCCGCGTCCGAGCGCAACCGGGGCGATCGGCTGGTAGCGTTCCAGCGAGCCGCGCTTGTGCGGCGGCGTGATGCGCCCGGCCCAGACGGTTTCGATGGAGCCGACGAAGAACGCGCCCACGAGCACCATCGCGAACGGCCCCAGCTCGGTGTCGAAAATGGCCGCCACGCGCTCGTTGCGCGCGAACAGCCCCGGCATGGCGCGCACCGTCGCCGGATTGACGCTGAACAGCCGGCCCGGCACGTAGACCCATTCGCGCAGCGTGCCGGCCAGCGGCATGTGCAGGCGGTGATAGTTGTTGGGTGCGAGGTAGATGGTGCAGAACTCGCCGCCGTCGAAGGGCGCCGCCAGGTCGGCACCGCCCAGCAGTTCGGCGGCGCTGTAGTCGTGGCCCTTGGCCTGGAAGATGCGGCCGTTGCGAATCTCGCCGAACTGGCTGACCGCGCCGTCGACGGGCGACAGCAGCACCTGCGGATCGGCGTGCAGCGGCCGCGCCTGGGGCTTGAGCGCGCGCGTGAAGAAATCGTTGAAGCAGGCGAAGCGCTCCACCTGCTCGATCTCGGCCTCGCTCAGGCTGATGCCGAAGCGCGCCATGAACACGCGGATGAAGGCGTTCTTGAACGCGGGCTGCTCGATGCGCGTGATCTTGTAGATCATCCACGACAGCAGGCGCGTGGGCAGCACCCGCTGCAGCATCGAGAACAGCGGGTCGCCGGTGCTGGCGTCGCTGGCGGAGCCCAGCAGTGATGCGCCTCGGGGTTGGCCGGGCCCTGGAACTTGAGCACGGTCGGCGGGCGCACGGCGAACTTCACCACCGCGCTGCTGGTGTCGTCGCAGCGCAGTTCGATCAGGCTCTGGTCACCGCTGACCAGGCCGCGCACGGGTTGCATGAGCATGAGGTGATAGCTGTTGGGCTCCAGGCGCAGCACCTGGCCGGGGTCCAGCGTCAGCGTGTCGAGCTTGCGCATGCGCGCCTGGCCGGCCTCAAGCGAGCTCTGATGCAGCTCCGCGCTGCCGAAATCGGGGCTGCTGGCACTAACCAGGGTCAGCGGCTTGCCGCCCTTGTTGGACAGCTGTGCGAAGCCCGCCATCGCCGGGGCGCCGGGCGGCGCCTCGCGTATCCACGGATCTTCGACCTTGAGATCGGAGCAGGAGGCCCAGGCCAGCGAAGGCGCCAGCAGCGCGAGCGCCACGGCGAGCGAGGTGTACTTGAGGTTCATGAGGCGGAGGTTCCGGCAATTTTCTGGAGGTCGCGCGCCAGTGCGTCGACCCGGTGCGGCGGTAGAAAGTAACCCGTGACCTGCGCCTGCGGATTAACGAGCACCAGCGCGGCAGAGTGGTCCATGGTGTAGCTATCGGGCTTGTCGCCGGGCACCTTGGCGTAGACCAGGCTCAGGTTGCGCATGAGCTTGTCGAGCTCGGCCGTGGGGCCGGTGGCACCGATGAAGGTGGGGTCGAAGTAATGCGCATACAGGCCCAGCTTCTCGGGCGTGTCGCGCTCGGGGTCGACCGATACGAACACGACCTGCATCGGCACCTGAGCGGCGTCGAGCTGCGACTTGACCGACTTGAGCAGGGCCAGCGTGTTGGGGCAGACGTCGGGGCAATAGGTGAAACCCGTGAACACCAGGCTCCAGTGACCTTCGAGCCGCGACTTGTCGAAGCCCTGACCGGCGCTGTCGACGAGCTTGAAGTCCTCGATGGGGCGCGGCGACTTGAGCAGCGTGCCTGAGTCGATCTGCACGGTCTTGGGCGCCAGCGCGAACTGGGCGACGACCAGTCCCGCGATGGCGGCCAGCGCGGCGATCACGCCCAGCAGCAGCGATTTAGACGACGACATGGTGGATGCCTTGTCCCGAGCGAGGCGACCGCAGCGCGATCCGGCCTCGAAAATGATTAAAATTGCGGACTTCCGCTCTCATTATCCCACAGGCTGGCCAGCATCGATGGTGCCCGCATGAGTTCCGCCGACTCCTCCAAGGACGATACCCAGGCGCTGAAATCGGTTCGCGATCTGATCCGCTGGGGTGCCAGCGAGTTCGCTCGCCAGCAGCTGACGTTCGGCCACGGCACAGACAACGCGCTCGACGAGGCGTTCCATCTCGTGCTGCACGCGCTCAGGCTGCCGGCCGATCTGCCGACCCTGTACCTGGAATCGCGCGTGACCGCCAGCGAGCGCGCCACCGTGGTCGAGTTGCTGCGCAGGCGCGTCGATACGCGCCAGCCGGCCGCCTACCTGCTCGGCGAGATCCAGTTCTGCGGCATGCCGTTCTATGTCGACGAGCGCGTGCTGGTGCCGCGCTCGCCGATCGCCGAACTCATCGAAGCGCAGTTCGAGCCCTGGGTCACGCAGACGCCGACGCGAATCCTGGACCTGTGCACGGGCAGCGGCTGCATCGGTATCGCCTGCGCGGCCGAGATCGAGGACGCCGAGGTCGACCTGGCCGACATCGATGCCGGCGCGCTCGAAGTGGCCCAGCGCAACATCGATCGCCACGAACTGGGCGATCGCGTGAAGGCGATCCGCTCCGACCTGTTCAAGGGATTGGGCAAGCGCAAGTACGACCTGATCGTCAGCAATCCGCCTTACGTGCCGACCGCGGAATGGCAGGCGCTGGCGCCCGAATACCAGCGCGAACCCAAGCTCGCGCTGGAGGCCGGCGCCGACGGCATGGACATCGTCGAGCGCATCCTGCGCGAAGCGCCCCAGCATCTGGACGACGGCGGCCTGCTGATCTGCGAAGTGGGCGGATCGGTGCCCGAGTTCGAAGCGCGCTGGCCCGACATTCCCGTGAGCTGGCCCGACTTTGCGCGTGGTGGCGACGGCGTGTTCGCGATTCCCAAGGCCGATCTGGTCGCCTGGCTCAAGACGCGCTGAGCCGCTTTTCGATTCAACCGCTGTCGCAGCCGAGATCACGATGTCCGGAAACACCTTTGGCAAGCTGTTCTGCGTCACCAGCTTCGGCGAAAGCCATGGCCCGGCGATCGGCTGCGTGATCGACGGCTGCCCGCCGGGCCTGGAATTGTCGGAAGCCGACATCCAGCCCGACCTCGACCGCCGCAAGCCCGGCACCAGCAAGTACGTCACCCAGCGCAAGGAAGAGGACAAGGTCCGCATCCTGTCGGGCGTGTTCGAGGGCAAGACCACGGGTACGCCGATCGCGCTGCTGATCGAGAACACCGACCAGCGCAGCTACGACTACGCCAAGATCGCGCAGGTGTTCCGGCC
>JALRLM010000310.1 GCA_023254435.1 Hydrocarboniphaga sp. | reverse complement strand
AATGCGCGGCAAACCCGTGCTGCTGGTCGAGCGTTTCGACCGGGCAGCCCCAGGCCAGCGCCGGCATGTGCTCAGCGCACGCACGCTGCAGGGCCTGTCGGAGCGACGCATGCTCGATTCCGCATCGTATCCGCAGATCGCGCGGCTGCTGCGTCGTCACGCCGACCAGGCCAGCGCGGCTGCGCAGTGGTTCGATCGCATGCTGTTCAATATCGTGCTCGGCAACACCGACGATCATGCACTCAATCACCTGTTCGGCTGGGACGGCCGCCAGCTGTCGCTGATGCCCGCCTTCGATCTGGAACAGCAAGCGGTCGACGACGATCTGCGCAGTCACGAAATGATCGTCGGCAGGCTCGGCAAGCAAGGCAGCCTGCGCAACGCGCTGTCGGCCATCGCGGACTTCGGCTTGCGCAAGGGTGATGCACAGGCACGCGTGCATCAGCTGATCGAGCGTTGCCGGGCGCATCGACACTCAGCCCTCGAACAGGCCGGCATCGTCGACGCCAGGCTCGCAGCATCGCTACTCGCCCGCCTGCGCTTCGAGGACGCCGCAGATTCGATCTAGGGAGGCTTTGATCAAGCCTTGCGAGCGCACGCAGCTCGCACGAGGACGGAGCGCAGAAACCGCAGCGTCCCCCGATGTACGTGAGGATTCCGGGCACCGCGCTCGTACGAGATGCGAAGCGCAGGCGCTCGAGCAGAGCTTGCCCCGTCAGTGCGCCTCAGGCCGCTGCGGCTTCTTCAAGCCGCCCAGCGCACGCCGGTCATCTCCTCGCTGAGCGACCACAGTCGCTTCGCCGCGTCGGCATCGATGGCCCAGGGACGCACGCCGACCGCCACGTCGCTGTCGGCCGGCACCAGCGGGGCGATGTCGCAATCCTCGCAGTACACGCCTCCGATATCGGCCAGCAGCGGGCTCGTGGCGCACCACACCGAAGTCGCGGCGCCCTGCTCCACGGTCTTGAATCCGGCTTCTTCGGTGGACAGGCGACGTCCGCTCTCGTCGGCAGCGCCGACACGATGCCAGTCGTCACCGTCGAGGTGGCGCGTCAGCCCCGTATAGATCGCGCCCGGATGCAGCGAATAGGCACGCACGCCGTGCCGCGCGCTGCGACGATCGAGTTCGGCGGCGAACAGCACGTTGGCCGTTTTCGATTGACCGTAGGCCACCCATTTGTCATAGGCCTTGCGCTCGCAGTGGGGATCGTCGAAATCCACCGGCGCGATGCGATGTCCCAGCGACGATACCGACACCACGCGTGCCGACTGCGCACGCGCCAGCGCCGGCCACAGGCGCAACGCGAGCTGGAAATGGCCTAGATGGTTGGTGGAAAACTGCATCTCGTAGCCGCGTGCGTCGCGCCATAGCGGACAGGCCATCACGCCCGCGCTGTTGATGAGCAGATGCAGTGCCTGCCCCGAGGCCACGAAATCCGCGGCGAAAGCGTCGATGGACGCCGGATCGGTCAGGTCGAGTGACACCACACGCGTATGCGGCAGATGGGCCACGGCGGCAAGTGCCCTGTCCGTATCGCGCGCCGGCACGATCACCTGCGCACCGGCCTGGGCCAGCACGCGCGCGGTTTCCAGCCCCAGGCCGGAATAGGCACCCGTGACGATCGCGGTCCTGCCACGGAGGTCGCGACCGTCGAGCGCCTGCATCGCGGTGCTCGAAAAGCCCAGTCCCGAACCCAGCGGTCGCTGTGCCGATGTGCCCGTTGCATCGATGAAATCGCCATCCATTCGAATGATCTCCGTGTCGTCGTGAACGCCGCGGCCTGGCAAGGCCAGCGCGATGACGGCATTCTTGCGAGACGACCCGAGCTTTTGAATGCACAGAACTCCTGGCTTCTGTCGCGATCGTCCAATCTCACTCGAGCACCGCCATCGATCCTTTGTCCGAAGTGCTGTCGCTGCTCGACACGCGCACCTCCCACTTCGCGGGCCTGCGCGCCAGCGGCGCCTGGGCGCTACGGTTTCCGCCGCCCGAGGGCATCAAGTTCAATGCCGTGGTCGAAGGTCGTTGCCTGCTCACGGTGGGCGAACAGGCGCCGGTCGAACTGCACTGCGGCGATTGCTTTCTGCTCACGCAGCCGCTGCCGTTTCATCTGGCCAGCGAGGTGGGCCTGCCGTCCATCGACGCCGTACCGTTCTTTCGCGCCGCCGAAGCCGGCATCGCGCGCATCGGCGAGCCTTGCGCAGACGAGCTGTTGCTGATCGGCGGCCGCTTCGATTTCGGCGCCGAGGCCACCCTGCTGTTCGACGGCCTGCCGAGCGTGGTGATCGTGCGCAGCGATTCGACTGGCGCATCGGTGCTGCGCTGGTCGCTGCAATTGCTGGCGCAGGAGCTGTCCGGCCCTGCGCCCGGCACCACGCTGATGGCGCGCCAGCTCGGCCAGATGATGCTCGTGCAGGTGCTGCGCACGCATATCGCCGCGCAGCGCGACGACACGCGCGGCTGGCTGTTCGCGCTGTCGGACCGGCGCATCAACAGCGCCATCGCCGCCATGCACGCCGACCCGGCACGACGCTGGAGCGTGCACGAGCTGGCCGCGCTGGCCGGTGCTTCACGATCCAGCTTCGCGCTGCGCTTCAAGCAGAAAGTCGGCCTGTCGCCGCTCGAATACCTGCTGCGCTGGCGCATGCTGCTGGCTGCACGGGCGCTGGCGCGCCAGGAGCTCACGGTATCGGCCATCGGCCAATCGCTGGGCTACGACTCGGACAGCGCCTTCAGCAACGCCTTCAAGCGCGTGACCGCGCAATCGCCACGGGACTATCGGTCGACCGTTCTGGCGCGCCCAGGCTGAGCGCTCCGGCGCTGCGATGACGCCGCATCAGCGCAGCGTCTTGAGCGACTCCGCCCAGCGCAGCACTTCGGCCACGGCTTCGAAGAACTCCGCGCTGATGTAGTCGTCGAGCGCCACTTTCTCGTTGAGCCCACGCGCCAGCTCGATGTTCTGCAGGATCGGCACGCCGGCTTCGCGCGCGGCTTCGCGGATCAGCGCGGCCTCGTAGTCCTCGCCCTTGGCGACGACCACGGGCAGCTCGGTTTCGCCGGCTTCGTACATCAGCGCGACGGCGACGTGCGTGGGATTGGTGACCACCACGTTGGCGCGCCGCACGGCCGACAGCATGTTCTGCTGCGACCATTCCTGGTGCAGCTGGCGGCGCCGGTTCTTCATGAGCGGATCGCCTTCGGTGTTCTTCATCTCGTCGCGAATGTCGCGCTTGCTCATGCGCAGGCCCTTGATGAAGACGAAGCGCTGGTAGGCGACGTCGATCGCGGAGACGAAGAAGAACACGAACACCACCCACACGCCGATCCACAGCAGTCCGCGCGACAGGGCCTGGATCAGGTCGGGCGGCTGGCCCATGGGCAGGCGCATGACGTCGGGCAGCATGCGCCACAGCACGAAGACGACGATGGCCACCAGCGCCGCGCTCTTGACCAGCGCCTTCACCACCTCGACCAGATTCTCCTGCGTGAACATGCGCTTCATGCCCTCGACCGGGTTGAGGCGCCCCAGGTTGGGCACCACACGCTTGGGCGCGAACAGCGCGCCCACCTGCAGGAATTCGATCATCAGGCCGGTCAGCGCCGAGGCCACCATGAGCGGCAGAATGGCCGACAGCAGCAGCGTGCCCGCGGTGACCGCGGCCGACAGCAGGCCAGCCGTGTCGGGCGCGGCGCTGACGCGCTGCATCTGCTCGAACAGGCCCTCGAAACCGTCGGATATGCGCTGGAACATGTAGCGCCCGCCGAAGCCCATCATCGCCACCCACAGCAGCACCACGACGGTGCTCGACAGCTCCTGGCTGCGATGGACCTCGCCCTCCTTGCGCGCGTCGCGCAGGCGCTTGGGCGTGGGTTGCTCGGTCTGGTCGGCGGATTTTTCCTGCTTGGCCACGGTGCGTCCTTGCGAAGTGTTGCCCGTTCCAGCGGCGATTCAGGCGCTACCGGCATCCTGCCAGCGGCGATGGTGCCGGCGCGTCTCGGGTACACCCGAGGTATCGCGCCCGCCCTCAAGCCGTAGAATAGGCCGCGAGGATCGATGCCATGATGAACTTTATCCAAAACGAGATGCGCGCCGCACTGGCCAACGCCTTGCGCACGCCCAGTCTGGTGCTGGACCCGGTCAAGACGGATGCGACCGTCGCGTCGAATTCGCCCGTCTCCAGCCAGTCGGCTTCGGCGCCCCCGGGCGACCCGGCCGAATCCCTGCTCAAACTCGACGTGTGGCAGCAGCATCCGCGCTATCTGCGCACGGACCAGCCCCTGCCCGTCGTCAGCGGTGGCGAAGCCAACGCCGCGCGCGTCGACCAGCTCGCCGACTACGTTCTTGCCGCGCTCAGCTGAGGCGGCGGCCACGTGAGCGTGGACGAAGCCGGCAGCGAATCGCAGGCCGCCGTTGCCGATGCGCTCGACGTCGCCAGCCAGTCCTGGCGCGAAGCCGCCGCACGTCTCACTCAAAGTCTGGGCTCCACCTATGATGAAAGCCTGCGCCTGGCGCTGCTCAAGCGGCTCGCCAAGCGCTTCGGCGAGTTGGGCTATCCGGGCTTTCTCAAGCTGCTGCTGGTGATCGCCGAAAGCGACGACGTGCAGGCGCAGCAGCAGCTGGCCGATGCCCTCGCGCTGGGCCTGAGCCGCGTCGACGTGCCCAGCGGCGAGCTGACCTCCTGGGGCGGCAGCAGTGCCTGGCCGGCCCTGCAATCGCCCGAACTGCAGTCGCTGGACGCCCACACCCTGAGTCATCTCGCCGATGCGCGCGCGCCGCGCCGCCAGCTGGGGCCCATCGAATACCTGACGGTCTGGTACTGCCAGCGCACCCAGCGCCCCTACCTGAGCGAGGACGCCTATCGCGAGGCGCTGGCCAAGCTCGTGGCGCTGATCGACCGCAACCCGCAGGCGCGCGAGCTGTATCCGCTGCGCATCGAATCCGACATCGTCAACGGTCGCGAGGGCAGCTACACGCGGCAGACACGCGATCGCCTGCTGGCCCTGGCCGCCGCCTGGCGCGCCGGGCACGACGCGGAGCAGATCGCGCAGGCCGCCTCCAACGCCGGCGCCCGCCCGCTCGATCCCACGCAACAGCGGCTGCTGCGCGACCTGTAGCGGCGCTCAGACACTGACCCTGCTTGCGGTAGTCGCAGGGTGCATTGAGAACTGCATCAAGAATCGGCAGGCGCCCGCCTCGATCCAGCCCCGTCGTCCCCGCCGCGCGGCTCGCGACCGCCTAAGACCGGCTCGTAATTTGCAAATGTCATTACCGAACTTCGATCCAGCAGCGGTCGCGACATGCCCCTATTGCGGCCCTCGCCCAAGCTTCGCCACAGCTGGCTGTCGAGCCGCTGGTTCGCACCGCTGAACGACTGGGATGCGATCGAGGACCTGCTCTCACCGCTCAGGCTGACCTGGTCCGCGACGCGCATCCGCGCGCGCGTGCTCGCCATCCAGCAGGAAGCGCCCGGCGTGCTCAGCCTGGTCCTGAAACCCAATGGCCTGTGGCCGGGTTTCCGCGCTGGCCAGCACCTGCAGCTGGAGGCGGAGATCCAGGGCCGCATCCTGCGCCGTCACTACAGCCTGACCTCGCTGCCGGGCGATCGCGAACGCCTGCGCATCACCATCGGCCGCCAGGCCCAGGGCAAGGTCTCCGGCTGGGTGCACGAGCAGCTGCGCGTCGGCGACATCGTCACGTTCGGCGAACCAGAGGGCGAGTTCGTGATCGACGGCCTGCCGAGCGAGCCTTTGCTGATGATCGCGGCGGGCAGCGGCATCACGCCGCTGTTCGCCATGCTGGCCGACCTGCACGCGCGCGGCTTTCGCGGCGACATCAAACTGCTGCAGATCTGCCGCGACGCCGACCACGAGATCTTTGCCTCCGAGCTGCGGGCGCTGGGCGCCGACTGGCCCGGCCTGCAGCGGATTCCCGTGTACACGCGACTCGCCGGCCGGCCGTCGCCGCAGACGCTGCTGGCGGCCGTTCCGGCCCCCGTGATGACGCTACCGCCGGTGGAGCCTGAGGCGCCCCCAAGGGACGTCACGGTGCCTGCGCTACTGGTCAGATACGAGGGGTTGCCGCGGTTGGCACTCCCCACCACGATCGTGTAGGTGATGCCGGTGTTGAGGGTCGTGCTGATGCCGCCGGTGTTGATCGCGCCGCCCCCGCCCCCGTAGCCATGGCCTGACGTGCTGCCGCCAGTTCCGTGGGCGCCA